>NZ_JALQDH010000001.1:0-242 GCF_023631365.1 Caballeronia sp. INML2
GGACCCCAGTCGATGTAATTCGCCAGTTCCGCGAGGTCGTAGTTCTTGAACACGCGCCGCCCGATGAAGCTCGGCTTCTTCGGCGCGTAGGCGCTCCAGTCGATCTTCGTCTTGTTGGCGCGCGCTTCGTCGTACGTGACCATCGGCTGCGCTTTGCGGTTCGCGTGCTGCGTGCGGATGCGCTCGTAGTCGCTCTTGAGTTCGTCGAGATACTTCGCCGCGCCTTCGTCCGACAACAGGCT
>NZ_JALQDH010000002.1:0-161089 GCF_023631365.1 Caballeronia sp. INML2
CACGTTTTGTGGATCTCGCCGGTGTGCGCATCGGTGATGGTCGGACCTGCGCCGAAATCAACCTGCGCGGCTTCTGCAGGTTTGAACTCCAGCCGCATCGGTACGTCCGGCGTGAGCTCCGCCTTCAATTGCTGAAGCAGCCTGTAGACGGATGAGTAACTTCCCGCGTAGCCGTGGTTGCGCACCAGCGCGCTGTGAATCGTCGTGCCGGGGACGCCTGCGTCATGCCACTGGGCAATCTGTTCGCGCCACGGCTCGGCCGACGAGATACAGCTCGTGGGCAGGAACTCCTTGCGGCTGAACGCTGTAGCAAGCTGCGCGTCATCCGGCAGAGCGTTGTCCGGAGAAAGCCACCCGCGCTCGGTCGCGATCTCCCGCACGGCCGCGAGCTTCTTACGGCCCATGATCTTCGACCGGTCGATATCCCGGTCGGAGTCACCCTGGCGCATTCGCACCAGAACCTGTCGATATTGGTACATCTCGAACTTCCTCTTCAAGCCACCCTCCGGAGCAAATGCGTGCCAGGAGAGTAGCGGTTGGCGAAGTTCGAGCGCCCGACTCAGACGCCAGTGGCGCGTTTACGGCGAAAATCTACCGGCGCCTATATGCCGAAAGACTTGTGGCGCCTAAACGCCGAAAAGTCCCTGGCGCCTTTACGCCGAAAACGGTTTGGTTCCTTAACGGCGAAAGTTCACAATTAATGCCAGAGACGATCTAAGCGCCATAAAAGCGCAACACCCGATCTTGTACAACACTGTTTTGTACAGAACTGTTTGCACAATGTAATATTTATATTTGCCAATATTCTTAAAGGTAAATCCTACAAAATGATAGGGTTATTCTCTCAGGCCGTCAAATCTTGATGCAAGATTGAGGTTCTCCGGATGCAATGTTGCTTTGCAATTTGAGGACAGCGAAGCCGGAACGCGGCACAACTATGCTTGCATTCAAACGGGCTTGCGCCATCGATTAGTCAAGCTCGATGCGGGCAGTTCTTCCTAACGGAGCTTAGTAGTCCTCTCGTCTTGAGGACTCTTGACGGTATCGTAGAGAACCCACTGGGGACGGTCAGATGAAGCAAGAGGTAAGCAGAAAAGCAGCAGCAGCCAAGGCTAGTAAGAATGGATCGGATCAGTTCAGATTCTTCTGTAAAACGTGTGGCAAGAAACGCATGCACTACGTCAGCGATACCAAATGTGTGCTCTGTACAAAGCAGCGAGACAAGAGAAGGACGAAGGAACGCCGCCAACACCCTGAGCTACGGAAGAAACACAGCGATGCTACGCGGAAATGGAACCGAGCCAACCCGGGGTCCAGCAGGGAGTCAACCGCGGCTCAAGACTGGCGAGAGGCAACGGGAGCGAAGCAGATGCACGCTTGGTATGAAAGAGAGCGGAAGGCCATGCAAGCGGTCTATGCCGGTCTGTTTGGCAGGGGAAAATACAAGCAGAATGGTGACCACTTGATAGCGAAGGTCGCCAAGAATGGGAACGATGAGCACGTAGCAAGTGGACTTCACACCTTCGCAAATCTTGGCCCCCTACCGGCAACGGTGAACCGAGGAAAAGGCAGCTACTTCAATCCCGATCATGAGCGAAGCCACAAGCCCGCTAATCGACACCCCGGTGGAGCTTGGGACCGTGAGCCAACCCCTTATGAAGTGGCGTACATGGAGCTTATGGAGAAGGAATACGGGGAGACCATCGAACAGAGCCTGAGGAACCTCGGAGGCTACCTGGACCGTCAAGCACGGGCCTATGAGAAACACGCCAGAGAGACGCATGATGTCGAAATCTTGGTCGATCCTTCTTGGTTTTAATGTCGTGTTGTACCTAAGTGGAAAGCTCTGAAAGCCCCTAGATACGAGGCTTTCGAAGGAGAAACTGACGAGAAGACCGTACAAGCTTTTATGACCATGCTGCAGAAGCTATCCGAGAAATAGACCGACGAAAGACAACGGTTTATGGCTTACTGTACGTTCCCCGCCCCCTTGCGACCTGAGCTCACTGTCAATCCTAGACCAGTTATAACACCTTTATTGATGACCATTTTCACCGGATACATTTTCCTATTAGCTCTAGTCTATCCTCGGTATATCCTTCGATGGCCTTCACCTTCTAGACACCCCTAACGGGGCTATCGTATTCCGCATCCAGCAATGGCCTCGCTTAAGAGATATCCACCTATAGGTCAATCTATTTTGTATATCCGGTAACAGTTTTCCTTATAGCAGCCCTCTTAACGAGTCCATGAAAACCATGATACCTAGGGTCTCCAAATACGTGGAATCCACGGGAAAAGTGGGGCGAACGACTTCAGGCAACCCACGACCCTTCACCAAAGTAACGTCACACCATGTCAAGCAACACGTTCAAGATTGCCCAATCGGTCTGTAGTGAAGCGACTAAGGCCACTGAAAGGCTTGTCGAAGCTGAAGCGTTGAACGGCGTCAACCTAGTGGCGAGAGTCTCAATCGTTCCTGCCAGCAACTTCCCTGACTGGCCGACCAAGCTTGCCGAAGCGCTATGTGAAAACCCGGAACTGGCTGCGCAGTCTAATGAAAGATTGGTCTCTGCGGTCGAGGCGCGTAGTGGCAGGACCGGCTTCAACCCAAAGCTTATTTCGAAGGATCTGACAAAGGCTCAACTTGCTTTCGTGTCTGGCATTCTTCGTCAGCACGGTTATTCCCCGGCGACACTCAAGAAAGGAACCGATATCAAGCGGATTGTCAAAGAGCAAATCCGAGGCGACACGCCTGCCGCGAACCAACCTACAGTCTTCTTCCCCGATGGAGTCTCAATTGACGGGAAGATTTACAAGTACCGTCAGCGCAACACTATTCCCACGGGTCTCCCATGGTATGACCTCTGCATCCGGATCGCAGGTAGCGAGGTTCCCCTTCAGATCGTGCTAAAGCTACGTGCTGTCAGCATTGGCGAGTTCCAATTGAAAGACAAGGCCGCGCAGGATTTCGCAAGTTCAGAGCAGACGGTGCGGAGGCAGGAGCTCGACAGGGAGCCGCAGGTTGCCCGCAGCTTGTCGGAACTTGCCAAAGCCGTTAGAGAGAATCAGCGAAAGGCAGTAGTACCGGGTGAGTACACCGGAAGTCAACTTGGGCAGCTAATTCGTTCGTGGTTCTACAACGTCACCGTAACGAAAGCTGGATACGTCTGCCTCGGAGACTTGTTGAAATCCATGGAGGACAATCCTGAGATCGTGGAAGCTTTGGAGGCGTTCATCAGCCAGCCTTATGGCGATGCCGCCAACGATAGAGAAGTGGAAGCAGCCTGACTGCCTTACAAAGACCGGGATGATCGTCGGTCGACAGGCCCATCTACGACAGTCCTCAAGGCGATCAACCACGCTACGCGGGTTTTACGTGCGTAACGCAAGTACCTCTAGACGAATTTCATTAGAAATCTTCGCAACCTGAAGTGAGAGATTACTATATTCTTGCGTAATCTGTTCTTGGCTCTTAGTCGACAAAAAAAATAACGTCTCTGCCGCTTTTTCGATAAGCACGGGCAACCGCGATTCAGCGGAAAGCTTGTTGCTATTTAGCCACCGTTCAATGGCCCCGCTAGATAGCCCATACAGCTCCTCATTCCATCGAGTACCGTTCACTATCTCTAATATTTCACGTTGAGCCGCAATGCGATTATTAAATTCAGTCATTTAAATACTCACATTAAAGGATTTCATCCAGTCACGAATATTATCAAGGGATTTCCGTGCGTCTTCAAGTTCGCACTCGTTTAATCTTTGACCATAACCGCGTGTGGACAAGATCCTCGCTTTCGCAAAAATCTCAAATTGTTCCCTTTCTAAGGGTGCAGCTGGACTGACCAGCATTGGCGAGTTTCGCGAAAAAATGGGTTTTCCAAGTAGGAACGAATAACATGTCGAAAAATTACGTATTGCTAGAAACATACAAGACAGGTGAAACGTCTGGCTGTTACGCGAGTAGACGAACGCATTGGCCGATTCATCGAACAAACGCTTAAATTTCGCACAATCCTGAAGCGCTTTTTGATATTCCGACGGCTCCCCGAGCTGTTTAAGAAAGTCGATGCCGTCGGATGAGAAAATCAAAGCGGACTCGTAATGCAAATGCCATGCAAAAGGGTTGCCTTCACGCCAGAGGGCTTCAAGACGATCGTAGGTATAGATCGAAAATTTCTGTGGGTCGATCACGGGTTGCCGTTCATCAGTGCAGGCAAGCAAATCAATGTCAGATCCACGGTCCATTTCCCCCCGACAGATCGATCCGAATGCGTAGAAATGCTTTCTCATCTTCGGCCGAATCTCTTAACTAACATTGCTGTCAACAATGCAATCGTTACAAAGCGACTTGCAACGATGCAGTCCAAGAATAGCGGCGAAAAGTTTCGTGGCGGGATTATGCCGAGAAACTCTCCAGGTGCGTTACATAATGCGGTGAGTATATCGTCTACATGCAGCAAGCTGCCATTACGAGCGGTATCGTAGACAGCGACGAGGACCAGAACGAGCATGATAGTGCGCAACAGGTTCCAAACGCTTTCACCGTTTCCCCAAATGAAATCGAGAATCCAAAAATCGGCCCATTTTACGAGCTGCGGGAACCGTTTCCAGCCGCCAAACTTTTTCTGATAATAACTTTCCTTTGAGGACCACGACTTGAGCAGGTATGTCGAGGTTGCCTGCAGCTCAAGCGATATCGCTTGATTGACTGCTTTGGCGTCGCCGACTTGCTGGTAATTCATCCTCAAAGATCGCGCAAATCGCATCCGGAGATTTTCTGCGCGAGGCGCTTCACTACGAAGGATGTCGTGGTCAATGTGGCAACGCTCAAACGTTGCATAGTCAAACTTGCAGCCGATGAACGCCGTTTGATGAAAGTTCGATCCGATAAATCGGCATCCAGTGAAGTCGCACGTGTCAAATACACAGGTGTTCAAGTAACATCCATCAAAGACGCAATGCTCGAATGAAACTCTTTTGAAAGCTATTTCCTTGGCATTTAATCTTACAAATACCTTATACCTGAAGCGCTTCGCTTCCTTTTCGACATTAGCCGCGAAGTAATGGTCGGTGATCACCTCCCGGTTACCTTTCTGCAAAACGTCTTTGGGCGCAGGAAGTTGCGGCACATGCGAGGGTAAGTGCTTGAGATCGCTTGACCCGCTTTCGGGAGTTGAACTCGGAATTTCCATTTTTTGGTTAGCGCCGCTGAACGTACCGATTCATCTATGATGAGCAAGCCATAAAGCAAGGCGTATCTGCGCTGCAGCTTGCAAGCCGTCAAGTCTATCATTCCAACGACGCTTCACGGGGACGGCCTGAAACAGCGCGGGCTGGTGGCTCGGGATTACTCAGAACATGGGCCCGAGGCAGCGCCCGGTGACCGCGCAAAACCGCGAAATTATGTGACAGTTATGCAAACGGCTTGCGGTCCTGCAACAAGCGGCGGTTTTATTTCCTCGGCAAGAAATCATGCGCCAGACGAAAAAACAGCACATTCGGCGGCGGGAGTTGTTAAGCCGATACGGACGCGTCACAAATTGGCATGCAAGCCTGCGGGAACATGCGGACAGGCCCCGGGGGCGGTCTCCGGTGCGAGAGAGCAGCGCAACCGTGCTGATCGAAGGGGAGTTCACAGAACCAGTCGGCGAGGTCACCCGATTCCTGATTCAGGTCTCGCCAACTGAGAAGCAGGAGCTGGGGAATGTCGAAGTACCCAACGTAGGCGTCTTCATATCGGTCAAACCCGAGTTTCAGGGGGTCATTGACATGACGGAGGACCGGTTCCATGAGTTGCTAACTCTAGCTGCATCGAGCCGCTTGGCTTGGTGCCATTTCGCATTCACGACCCCGCATCGGCGGTCCTCCTTCATCATCAGTATCGACTTCACCACGCAGCCGCCCGACGACGAGACCTAACGAGGCGCAACCTCGTCAAATCCGCCACCGGACGGCGAAAGGCGCAGTGACCGTGCAGAGTGTTCTTCTTGATTAGCCGAGCTTCATCGCCAATTCGCCAGCGTCGATTGACACATACCGTTGCAGCATGTTGGCCGTTGTGTGGCCTGATATGGCTCGAAGTTCCAGAACCGAGAGGCCCTGTTTTGCCAGCCTTGTAAGTGAATCGTGTCTCAGGTCGTGGAACGTGAAGTCGCTGATCCCGGCCCGGGCAACCGCTCGTTCATAAGCTTGCTTCAACGCTTCGATCGAAAGAGGAAAGACCGTTCCGTGAACGCTGCGCGGTAGCGATTCCAGCATCTTGACGCACGAAGGCGACAGAGGAATTCGTCTCGGTTGACCGGTTTTCGTCACATGCAACATCGCGGTTCGGTGCGACAAGTCCACATCTTTCCATCGCAGTGCGAGGATTTCTCCGCGTCGAGCAGCGGTTTCCAAGGCAAAGACCACGACCGGCTTGATCCATGGATTCCGGCATTGACTGCAGGCGGAAACAAGCGCGGTCCTTTCTGATGTGGTCAGCACACGGTCACGGGGTTTTCCGGCAGGTGGCTTTCTGATTAGGCTGACAGGGTTCTTGGAAATTGGGATGCCCCACTCGCGGATTGCCATCGTGAAAACGTGCCCAAGGAGTTGGAGTTCCCGCAATGCCGTTCCAGAGGAGACCTCTCTTAGGCGGGCATCTCGCCACGATGCGATCATTTGCGGGGTAATTGTCGCAATGGCGTGCTTTGCTAGGCCGTGTTTCTTGAGCGTTTCAATTCTGTAGATTTCGGCGCGGCTCCCTCGCTTGCTATTACTGACTTCCTTCGCATATCGGTCGAGGAGTTCTCCGAGGGTCGTCTGGCGCTCTCGAACAGTGGTATCGATCCACTCCCCGGCGTCGATGAGGCGTTCCTGCAGTCGTGCCCACTTTTCTGCGTCTTTCTTGAGCGTGAAAGTTTTTGATTGGGTCGGGTAGCCGGTGCGTTTCACGATCGCCTGCCAGCGGTCGTTGCGTTGACGAATGGTTGCCATCACTTCTCCAAGGGTGACAGCGGGGTGACAAACCAATGTGACAAACGGGGGCAACTTGCGCTAACCCCTTGATTCCATGCTTCGTTGGGGGGGTAGCTCAGCTGGGAGAGCGTCGCGTTCGCAATGCGAAGGTCGGGAGTTCGATCCTCCTCCTCTCCACCACGAATCCAAAGGGCTCGGCTTGAACGCCAAGCCCTTTTCCATTTGTTCCCCCACCCGCCTCCTTCCCCATTCGCGCTAGACTCAATCTCACATCGACTGTGCGAGGGCGACATGCACTTCAACATCCGCGGAATCGATCACGTCGTGATCCGCTGCGCCGATCTCGACAACATGGTGAATTTCTATCGCACCGTGCTGGGCTGTCCAGTGGAGAAAGAACAGCGCGATCTGGGCCTCGTGCAAATGCGCGCGGGCCGTTCGCTGATCGATCTACTGGCCGTCGGTGCGAAGATCGATCGGCCCGAGAGCGGCCAGCCCGGCAAAGGCCGCAACATGGATCATCTTTGCGTGCGCGTCGAGCCGTTCGATGCGGATGCGTTACGCGCGCATCTTGAAAAGCACGGCGCGCGCATCGGGGAAAACGCACGGCGCTATGGTGCCGAAGGTTTCGGCCCGTCTCTCTATCTGTTCGATCCCGAAGGCAACATGGTGGAGCTCAAAGGTCCGCCGGAAGCCTGAACGTCGACCTTCAGGCCGACCCCGCCTTGAGCACGTTCCAACGAATCGCAACCGGATCGACGGTCTCGCTGCTCAGCGTCACGTCCCCGTCCTGCACCATCAATTGCAAACGCATCGTCCGTTCGGCCAGCCTGCCGAGCGCTTCGGCGACGCCATCGGCGAGGGACCACACGGTCACGTTCTGTAGCCGCTCGACCTTACCCTTCACGCCGTTCCACCAGATGTCAGCGGTCTTGCCGGCATAAGCGATGACGATCACGCGCTCCGAGCGCCCGCTCGCTTTCGAAATGCGCCGTTCGTCGGGCTGGCCGACCTCGATCCAGGCTTGAATCTGGCCGGTGAGATCTTTCTGCCAGAGATCGGGTTCGTCGGTATCCGAGAGGCCTTTGCAGAATTCGAGTCGCTCGTCGGCGAACAGCCCGAAGGCGGCGACGCGAACCATCATTCGCTCGTCGGTCTCCGATGGATGGCGTGCAATAGTCAGGGAATGATCGCCGTAGTAGTGGCGGTCCATGTCGGCAACTTGAAGGTCGGCCTTGTAAATCGTGGATTTGAGAGCCATTCAGCATGAGGCGCCGGTTTTTTGGCCGGCGAAAAAGGAATATCGGAACGCTCCGTTCGATGGGCGCGCGAAACCGATATTGTGCGGCGAATCGATGGAAATGTGGAAGGCAGCCGGAGACGCGCGCTCGAGAGCGCGGCGCAGAGCGATGCGCACGAATGCAGCGTCGAATTACGTCCAACGATTATTCGCGGGAAAATCGAAGCGCCGACGCGATTAGAAATCGCGCCGGACTGCAGGCACGGGAAACGCGAAAAACGCTTATTGATCGATGAACCGATCCGCGGTCCACATTCCTTGCGTGTCGCTATTGGCGGCGTTGACGAATTCGACGTCATGGCCCACCACGCGAATCACGCGAAAATGCGAATCGACCGGAGTCGAAATACATTCGAATCCCTCGAAAAATTGCTGCATTTTCTGATGCTCGCCGGCTCTCGCATGCTGGTCGGCCGAATCGAACTTGTCTTTGGACAAGCAGCCATACGAATTGGGACGGAACGTGAAGGTCTGCTGAGCCTGTATGACGCTGTCTTGAGCCTGCACTGCGGAAACGACTGCGAACAAACCCATCATCGCAAAAAGAGCACCGGCGCGTTTCTGCATGTATAGCCTCCTAACGAAGCCGTTTCGCAATTAGCTATGTATTTAAAAGCGGATAACCGCAAGACTCATGCTAGATGAGTCAGCCTAACTTGCAAGCATATGTTGTGTGCGGCTGCAACAAGTCAGAATGTCGCAGGTCTATACGGCGACGCGAGCAAATCGCGGATTAAAAAAAAATCGTCGAATTTACGCTTTCAGGAGAATGAAAGCCCACATTTGGAGTCGCGAAAGTGTCGCAATTTGCTTCCGCGCGTTTTTTGGTGCGGCGCATTAAACACGGGTGAGGTGTGCCCGACAGTTCACGATCGGCGTGGCGGGCGACGTCAAGCTGGCCGAACGGCCTCTTGCAAGCGATCCGCGTTCATGGATAAATCGACGCATCGAACTCAGGAGAACAAGGATGACCCTCGCCCAATGGCTGCCGTTCGCGATCGCGTCGGCGATTCTCGTCGCGATTCCCGGCCCGACCGTGCTGCTCGTCGTGTCCTACGCGCTCGGCCACGGCCGCAAGTACGCCTTTGCGACGACCCTCGGCGTCGCGCTCGGCGACCTTACCGCGATGACCGCGTCGATGCTCGGGCTCGGCGTGCTGCTGGCGGCATCGGCTGAATTGTTCATGGTGGTGAAGTGGATCGGCGCGGCGTATCTCGTCTACCTCGGCATCAAGTTGTGGAACGCGCCCGTCGTCGATGCGGACGCCGTCCAGCCCACCGGCGACCTGCGCACGAGCCGCATCATGGCGCACGCCTACGCTGTCACCACGCTGAATCCGAAGAGCATCATCTTTTTTGTCGCGTTCGTACCGCAATTCGTCGATCCGCATACGGCGAGTGTGTCCCAGATCGCGATTCTCGAAGCGACCTTCGTCGGCCTCGCGGCGGCCAACGCATTCGCGTACGCGCTGCTCGCGTCGGGAGCACGCAAGGCGATTCGCAAGGCTTCCGTGCAGCGCGCCGTGAACCGCACGGGCGGCGCGCTGCTGATGGGCGCGGGCGTTTTCGCGGCGGCGTGGAAGAAGGCAACGTGAGTCAGCCCGACGATTGGACCGCGAATGCGCGGCGCGTGTACTACGGCCTGCTCGACGACTGGAACAGGCAGGACGCGGTCGCGATGGCCGCGCGGTTTACCGAGCGCGGCAGCATGGTCGGCTTCGACGGCAGCGCTATTGATGGGCGTGCGAGCATCGAGGCGCATCTTCAGCCGATCTTCGCCCGGCATCCCACACCGCGCTTCGTCGCGAAAGTGCGCGAGGTGAGGCGCATGGCAAACGGTCAAACGCTGCTGTTGCGCGCCGTCGCCGGGATGTGGCCGCGCGGTGCCACGGAACTCGAACCGAGCCTGAGTGCGATTCAGACGATGGTGCTGTCGCTCACCGACGGTGTTTATCTGATCGAAATGTTCCAGAACACGCCGGCGGCGTTTCACGGACGGCCGGAGGAAGCCGAGAAACTTAACGCGGAACTTCGCGCACTCGGCAAACCCGCGGGCGCGTGAATTGCCTGTTGAAGAGAGAAGTCGGTTTGGGCCCCCGCTGGCTTTGGCGCATGTCGCTTCACGGTCCGCGCGGTCGTTCAGTTAGGCTCAGAAGCTTATTTCTTCATCAACGTATGCCGCGGAAGACTGATCGTGAATATGCATCCGACGCCCGGAATATCGCGCACGCTCAGAACACCGTCATTCAGCTCGACGCTCCGGCGTGCAATGGACAGTCCCAGCCCAAGCCCCGATTTATCCGCTCCGAACTGCGTAAACGGCAGAAACATCTGCTCTGCTTTGCCCGGCGGGAGACCGCCGCCATGATCCTTCACTTCGATAAGAATCTTGTCGGCGATGGCATATGCGTTCAGGGTGACTTCGGAATGTGGTCGCGTAAATTTGATCGCGTTTTGTATGAGATTGCCGAGCGCCGAATAAAGCAGGTCGCGATTGCCGCTGACAGCGAGCCGGGCATCGACTGGCGTTAAGACAAAGCCGCATCCGCGTAGTTGTGCGGCCAGATTTGCCGCGTGCTTCGTTTCGTTTATGAAGTCCGAAAGTGAAAACAGCGTCCACTTCGCGGCATCGCCAGAGGGTTTGCGAGCGTCTTCGATCGAATGCTCAATGAGTTTCCCCAAGCCCGCCAGACTGCGCTCCAGAACGGCGCCCGTAGCACCGAACAAAGGCAAGTTCCCGGCCTTCGCGGCGGCGAATGCGAGAGTCGCCGTGTGCAGGAAGTTGCGAAGCTCGTGCGCGAACGATCCCATGCGTTCGCCTTCTTCCAGTGCGTGCTGAGTGGCCATGTTGAAATCGCGTTGATAACTGAATTCAGTCACAGCGTCGGCGATCGCGTTGTCCAGGCAGCGGTTCAGCGTGCGGAATTCGTCGATCGAAAACGGGGCATCGCGTTCATGTGCCAGGTCCGTGATGGCCTGACACAGGTCTCCGTAATCATGGACGACCTGGTCGACCGTGTACCCCAGCCGTAGCAACTCGTGTCCGTGCCGGGCTGCGGCCTCGCCAATCTCCGATCGGCCGGAGTTGCCTCCCGACGAGCCTGACACGATGACGCTGTCTGCGGGGCGGTCCGTTTGCTCGATTCTCAACGTTTCTATCAGCTGTTCGAGGAACAGCGGAACGCCGTTTTCGAGTTGCAGCACGGAAGCGCCGCGCGCTGGCCGTTGCGCGACTTTGATCCTGCATCGCGATATCAGTTCGTCGCGATTATTGGCCAGAAATGTGTGAAGCATGGCGCCTCCTGCACGGTGGATGCCGGTAGCCGAACTACGAGATCTGGTGCGGCCCTTCGGTTCCAGAACTCGCCGTTCTTCACCGCGGAAAGCCAGACCGGTGCGCCCGCACGAAAATCGTGAGCCTCGATGGAGCAGTCAGTCAAGGTATTCGAGGACGTCGATTGTGTGGCGCGGCGTCGAGGGAGTGCGCTGCTTCATAGTAAAGAAAAAGCGAGAGCCTGACGAATCTGCATCGGAATACCTGCAAGGTCCAGAGCAAAAAAGAAGCCCATAATCGGCTTGGAACGCGCCTGGTTTTTCATGGGAAGGTCATAAGGCCAATCCCCGAAGCCTTCGCGGCGCAGCTGGAACGCCAGGTTGCGTCTGGCTCGTGTCTATCTCCTTCGGTGGCGGGACTTGCGTTCTCCGCGACCGTCCGGTCGACGACGCCTTCCGTGCTAGTCTCCGCTGCCAAATGGGAGGTTTTATGAAGCGGACGATCGAGTACCGAGGTTTTGAGATTCATGTCGAGCTCACTCCTTCTGCGCAGGACCTGTTTGACGTGATCGTCCAGATCAAAGGCGCCGAGAACATCGAGGTACTCGGGGCACGGGCGGATCGCGTAAGACTGCGTAACGGCCCTTTTACGGAGCGATGGGCGTATCTCGTCGGAGAAGTTGCAGGACAGGCTGCAATCGACGTCTTGTTGGGCCCTGCGGACTGAACTCGCGTTAGCTGTTCTGGGTGCTCAGCGCGCCGCGACACCGGCGTCGAGAACAGACAAAGGCGCCGCGCGCGATACGGCCGCGTTCGACGGTCCGCAACGCATCGTCAGGCGGTCGCTGAATGTGAGGGATAGTTTCAGACATCGTCGCCGTGCACGACAGCAGGGCTACTTGCCAATGCAGAAGCGGCTGAAGATCACACCCAACAAGTCGTCGGACGTGAACTCCCCCGTGATCGAGTTGAGATTGTCCTGCGCGAGCCGCAACTCTTCCGCGAACAGATCGAGCACCTGCGAGTGCTGGTCGGCATGTCCGGCGGCAAATCCGAGGTGATCGCGCGCCTCGCGCAGTGCGATCAAGTGACGCTCGCGCGCCAGATACACGCTTTCCGCGCCCGCCTGCCAGCCTGCGATTTTCAACAGTTCATCGCGCAGCAGCGAGATGCCGTCGCCGGTTTTCGCCGACAGGTTGACCTCGCGCGCGTGACCTTCACCCTCATGTGCCGCGGACGGCGCGCCCGCGAGATCCGTCTTGTTCAGCACTCGCACGACGGGCACGCCCGCCGGAAAGCGCGCCGCGATGGCCTGGTCTTCCGGCGTCAAGCCTTCGCGCGCATCCAGCAGATGCAGTACGACATCGGCGCGCTCGATCTCTCCCCAAGTGCGCTCGATGCCGATCCGCTCCACTTCGTCCTGCGTCTCGCGCAGTCCAGCCGTATCGATGATATGAAGCGGTATGCCTTCGACCTGAATCGTCTGCGCGACCTTGTCGCGCGTCGTCCCGGCGATAGGCGTGACGATCGCGAGTTCCGCGCCCGCGAGCGCGTTCAACAGCGACGACTTGCCCACGTTCGGCTGACCCGCGAGTACAACCGACAAGCCTTCGCGCAGAAGCGCGCCCTGCCGCGCGTCGGCGAGCACGGTGTCGAGCCGCTGCCGGATGCGTGCGAGTTTGCCGCGCGCATCGGCTGCTTCGAGAAAGTCGATCTCTTCTTCGGGAAAATCCAGCGTCGCCTCGACGAGCATGCGCAGATTGATCACGTCTTCGACGAGCGCATGGATTTCGCGCGAGAACGCGCCTTCCAGCGAGCGGCCGGCCGAGCGCGCGGCGGCTTCCGTACTGGCTTCGATCAGATCGGCGACGGCTTCTGCCTGGGCGAGATCGAGCTTGTCGTTGAGAAACGCGCGTCGCGTGAATTCGCCGGGCTCGGCGAGCCGCAGGCCGAATTCGCGGCCGGCTTCGAGCGCCCGTTGCAGCACCAGTTGCAGCACGATCGGGCCGCCGTGGCCTTGCAGTTCCAGTACGTGCTCGCCCGTGTAGGAATGCGGCGCGGGGAAATAGAGCGCGATGCCGCGATCGAGGGCTTCGCCGTTGCCGTCGATGAACGGCACATAGCTCGCGTGACGCGCCGCCAGCCCCTGACCGCATAAAGCGTGCATCGCCTTTTGCGCGGCAGCCTCGCCCGCACGACCGAACGACAGACGCACCACGCCGATTCCGCCCCGCCCGGGCGCGGTGGCGATTGCGACGATCGGATCGGTGTCGTTGCTCAGCATGTCGGTCGTGTCGTCGGATGGTTTCGAAGTGCGGGCATTGTATCGCGGGGTACGGATGGAGCCTCTCGCGCCCTCGCGCAGCAACACCGGGAGTGTTAGCCCTTTTGAGATAAAAAGTTACACTGAGGCTGAAACGGAAACTTTCACGCCGTCTGACGGATGACGCATACGGAAGCTCACGTTGCGCCGGAAATTTGTTGCCACATAGCAGTCAACTCGCGTGCGTATTCAAGATAAAAGCACGCGGAGTCGCGCCAAATCTAGCCCGGATGGTTGACTGGTAAGCAGCGATTGCCTCGCACAATCCAGCCCATGCCTACACCACAAGAAAAGGCCGATTTTTCCGAGCGGCTCAAATTCTCGATGACCCGTGCACCCGAAAAGATGCGCGGCGCGACTGATCTCGCACTGCATTTCAATCTGCGCTATCAAGGCGAATCGGTTTCGCCACAGACGGCGCACAAGTGGCTCACCGGACGCTCGATTCCCACCGTCGACAAGCTGAAGACGCTCGCCGAATGGTTCAAGGTCGATCAGCACTGGCTGCATTACGGGCCGCCGCCGAGCGGCAATCCGCAAGCGACGCCGAAGCCGCTCGCGCGCGACGAGCGGTATCCCGCGTCCGAGGAGACGCTCGAATTGGCGACGAAGATCGAAGCGCTGTCGCCGCATCATCGATATTTGCTCGAAGAACTCATCGAGCAGTTTTATGGTTCGATGAAGGGGTAAATCCAGTCTCACAAAAGCAAAACGCCCGGCAAGCCGGGCGTTTCCACATCTGGAAGAGCAAAGCCGCCGCTTACGCCGGCTTTTGCTTGCTCTTGCCCATCATGCGCGTGATGTAGTACTGCTGCGCGATCGACAGCACGTTGTTCACCACGTAGTACAGCACGAGACCGGCCGGGAAGAAGAAGAACATGACCGAGAACGCGATCGGCATGAACATCATCATCTTCGCCTGAACGGGGTCGGGCGGCGTCGGGTTCAGCTTGGTCTGCACGAACATAGAGACGGCCATCAGCACCGGCAGGATGAAGTACGGGTCTTGCTGCGACAGATCGTGAATCCAGAGAACCCACGGCGCGCCGCGCATTTCCACCGACGACAGCAGCACCCAGTACAGCGAGATGAACACCGGAATCTGCACGACGACCGGCAGACAGCCGCCGAACGGATTCACCTTCTCGGTCTTGTAGAGCTCCATCAGCGCGGCGTTCATCTTCTGCGGGTCGCTCTTGAAGCGTTCGCGGAGCTGCTGCATGCGCGGCGTGATTTCCTTCATGCGCGCCATCGACTTGTAGCTCGCCGCCGACAGCGGGAAGAACACGGCCTTGATGAGCAGCGTAAGGAGCACGATCGCCCAGCCCCAGTTGCCCACGTAGCTGTGGATCTTCTCGAGCAGCCAGAAGAGCGGCTTGGCGATGATCGTCACCATGCCGTAGTCCTTCACGAGCTCCAGTCCCGGCGCGATGCCTTCGAGCATGCGTTCTTCTTCCGGACCGGCGAAGAGACGCGCATCGACGTTCACGGTCTGTCCCGGCGCGATCGTCTGCGCGGGCAGGGTCATGCCGACGCGATACAGTTCCGGATCGATCTTCTGCACGTAGATGTCGCGCTTCACGCCTTGCTGCGGAATCCACGCGGACGCGAAGTAATGCTGCACCATTGCGACCCAGCCGTTATCCGACGAAGGCTCGAACGTTGCCTTGTTCTTGTCGATGTCCGAGAAGTCGATTTTCTGGAAGTGCTTCTGTTCCGTATAGACCGCCGGCCCGATGAACGTATGCGAGAAACGCGGCGTCTCGACCGGCGTGTTGTCGCGCACGAGTTCCATGTAAAGCTTCGGCGAGACGGGCGCGGTGCCGACGTTCTCGATCTTCGTATCGACGTTGATCACATAGCTGCCGCGCGTGAACGTATAGGTCTTGATGACCTTCACGCCACCCTTCACCGGCGATTCGAACGCGATCTTCAGCGTCTTTTCGTCGCCCGTCAGCGACGTCTGGCCGGGCACCGGCGTGAAGATGTCGTTGTGGTTCGGGAAGTCGCCGCCCAGAAGGCCCGTGCGCGCAAGGTACGTGTGGTTCGCGGTGTGATCGAAGAGCGTGATGTAGAGGTCCGGCTGCTTGCCGTCGCCTTCCTTCATCAGCGCGAGCTTCGAGAGCGTGCCGCCGCGCGTGTCGATCTCACCGGAATACACGTCCGTTGTGAACTTGACGAGCTGGGCTTGCGCCGTGGCGGGGGGCGTCGCGGTGCCGGGGGCGGCCGCGCCCGCGGGCGCGTTCGGCAGCTCGGACGGCTGTGCGCCGGATGCGGCGGAGCCCGGTGCCGGGTTGCTGGCGGTCTTGGCGGGTTGCGTCGCGCTCGGGAAGAACATCGACGGGCGCCCATGGTCCCGTTGCCAGTTGTCGAACAGCAGGACAACTGACACGAAGAAGATGACCCATAGGACGGTGCGTTTGATATCCATGCGTTGTCTCAGTGTCGATCGGAAAGCGCTTCAGCGCCGTTTAGTGTTGAAAGCTTGTCTTGCCCCGAATCCGGGCGCGATTCGGACGCGTCGTCAGAGCCGACGTGTCCGCGGGGAGGCGGCACGAGATCGACGCCGCCCGCCGAAAAAGGATGGCAGCGGCACAGCCGTTTCACGGCGAGATACGTGCCATGCGCGGCGCCATGATACTGGATTGCCTCGCGCGCGTAGTCGGAACAGGAAGGATAAAAACGGCACCGGTTGCCGAGCAGCGGGCTCACAGCAACCTTGTAGAAGCGCAACAACGCGATGAGTGCCGTTTGCATAGTCTTCGCGCCGTACGCCGGACCCGCCGTAAAAGGCAAACGTCTGGCGCAACCGCGCTTCATGACCCTGACGGGCCGGATGATTCGTCGACGGCGGGCGCCTCGGGCGGCGCCGCCACGGTTTCGGCCCTGCGGCGCGCGGCTTCGCGCACGGCACGGTCGAACAATGCTTCAAGCTCGCTGCCGACGAGCGCCCTGAGCGGCGGCGAACTCGCGCTCGGCATCGCCTTGCGGTCGATCTTCGCGTGCAGCCGAACGAGGATATCGAATCCGTTCAGCTGTGCGCGCCGCAACCGGAACGTGTCGCGCGCAAGCCGTTTGATCAGATTGCGCGTGACGGCGCGCGGCGCCTGCTTCTTGCCGATCACGAGCCCGAGCCGCGCTTGCGTCCCGGACGGCTTGCCGTACAAAACGAAGTGCGGCGAACGCCGCCAGGGGCGCAAACGAAAAACGGATGAGAACTCATCCGTTTTCAGCAGCCTTGCGGCCTTGGGGAACGCGGCCTGCGCCGGCAACTGAACGATGTCCTGTTTCAAGACTTCTGTGCGGCGCGTGAGCGGCTCGCTGTCGAGTGCAAGATCCAACCGCGAGCGGGCATTCGGCAGACTTAGATGGCCAGGCGCTTGCGGCCCTTCGCGCGGCGAGCGTTGATGACCTTGCGGCCGCCAGCGGTCTTCATGCGAACGCGGAAGCCATGGGTGCGCTTGCGGCGCGTCACGGAAGGTTGGTAAGTACGTTTCATGGTGCTCTCACTTGAGTTGATTGACCGCGCGGGCTTGGCTCCAGTGTGGTCACTGCAAGCGCGATGGCCGGAGGTTCAGGAATTCTGTTTTCGCGGAACCCGCTATTTAAACCGTTTTCCTATTGACCGTCAATAGGTTAGCGCGAGCGAACGCGCATTCCGGCGGATTTGCGGCCTCGTCGACGCGCTGATTTGACCCTGTGGATAACTCGCGCGCCGCCCTCGTTTGGCGTTAGAATCTCGCCTTACTCCCAAATATCCGCCCGCTGCTTCGGCCCGCCGTCCGCCCGCAAACCCTTGCGGCGTAAGCCTCCGGAGCATCCCTGCTCGGCTGTGCCGGGACTTGTCCGAACGTTCGGCAAGCACGGCCCGCAGGTGCGGAGCAACCATAACGACCGCATTCGATGAACGATTTCTGGGAACACTGTTCCGCACTGCTTGCGCGAGAACTCACGCCGCAGCAGTACGTCACGTGGATCAAGCCGCTGACCCCGGTCGACTTCGATGCCGACGCAAACACCCTGCGCATCGCCGCTCCCAACCGCTTCAAGCTCGACTGGGTGAAAAGCCAGTTTTCGGGCCGCATCGCCGACGCGGCGCGCGACTTCTTCAGCGCACCCATCGATGTTCAGTTCGTACTCGATCCCAAAGCAACTGCGCGCAACGCGATCGGCGGCGGATTGAGCGCCGCGCCGCGCCCGACCGCGAGCGCACCCGCCGCGGCGCGCGCTCCGGCGCCGTCGGCGGCGGTGCCGCAAGCGCCTTCCGTGGTTGCGCACGCGAATGCCACAGCGCATATCAACGCGCTCGCCGCCGAAGCGGCGCAACAGGCGCAAGCCACGCAGGACGACCAGGCCGATCTCGATCTGCCGAGCCTCGACGCCAACGAAGCCGCCGCCGGCCGGCGCACGTGGCGCCCGGGCGGCGCGCCGTCGGCGGGCGGTGAAACCGATTCCGCCTACGAGCGTTCCAAACTGAACCCGGTGCTGACGTTCGACAACTTCGTCACCGGTAAGGCGAACCAGCTCGCGCGCGCGGCCGCCATTCAGGTCGCCGACAATCCGGGCATTTCGTATAACCCGCTCTTCCTGTATGGCGGCGTGGGTCTCGGCAAGACGCACCTGATTCACGCCATCGGCAATCAGTTGCTGATGGACAAGGCGGGCGCGCGCATTCGTTACATTCACGCGGAACAATACGTATCGGATGTCGTGAAGGCGTACCAGCGCAAGGCGTTCGACGACTTCAAACGCTATTACCATTCGCTCGATCTGCTGCTCATCGACGATATTCAGTTCTTCTCCGGCAAGTCGCGCACGCAGGAAGAGTTCTTCTACGCGTTCGAGGCGCTCGTCGCGAACAAGGCTCAGGTCATCATCACGAGCGATACCTATCCGAAGGAAATTTCCGGTATCGACGACCGCCTGATCTCGCGCTTCGACTCTGGCCTGACGGTCGCGATCGAGCCGCCCGAGCTGGAAATGCGCGTGGCCATTCTGATGAGGAAGGCGCAGTCCGAAGGCGTGAGCCTGTCGGAGGACGTCGCGTTTTTCGTCGCGAAGCATCTGCGCTCGAACGTTCGCGAGCTCGAAGGTGCGTTGCGCAAGATCCTCGCGTACTCGAAGTTTCACGGCCGCGACATCACGATCGAGCTGACCAAGGAAGCGCTCAAAGATTTGTTGACGGTGCAGAACCGGCAGATCTCGGTGGAGAACATTCAGAAGACGGTCGCCGACTTCTACAACATCAAGGTCGCCGACATGTACTCGAAAAAGCGGCCGGCCAACATTGCGCGCCCGCGCCAGATCGCGATGTATCTGGCGAAGGAGCTGACGCAGAAGAGCCTGCCCGAAATCGGCGAACTGTTCGGAGGACGCGATCACACGACCGTGCTGCACGCGGTGCGCAAGATCGCGGCCGAGCGCGGCACTGATGCGCAGTTGAACCACGAACTGCACGTGCTCGAACAGACGCTGAAGGGCTAAGGGGCCTGCGGGCGCGGCGCGGAGAACGCACGCGTCATTTATTGCGTTCGAGCGCCTGTTTTTTGATGAAAACGCCCCCATTTTTAGGGGGCGGTTCCGTTTTGAGGCACAATATAGGTTTAGCCGTCCGTGGCCTGGGCGGCTTTCGAGCGCAGTTTTCGCGAGTGACCGGCGGGGGGCCGGCAACGCGTGTTACGAGGTTGTCCGTTGGGCAAATCTGGTGGCGAAACCGGCGGACAGGCCGTCACATCAACGAAGGAACTCTATGCAACTGGTCAAGACCGAACGAGATAATCTTCTAAGGCCGCTGCAAACCGTGAGCGGCATCGTAGAACGCCGCCATACGTTGCCGATCCTCGCGAATTTGCTCATTACCAAGAACGGCGCAGATGTGTCGTTCCTCTCGACCGACCTCGAACTCCAGATCACGACCCACGCCGATTTCGGCGTCGGCAGCGACCAGGTCGCCACCACGGTCGCCGCGCGCAAGCTGCTCGACATTCTGCGCGCGATGCCTTCCGGCGAAGTGGTGCTCGATCTTTCCGACAAGCGCCTCACGGTGCGGTCCGGCAAAAGCCGCTTCGCGCTGCAGACGCTCGCCGCCGACGAATTTCCCACGGTCAACCAGGCTACTGACTTCGGCGCGAGCCTTTCGGTTCCGCAAAAGACATTCCGCCAGTTGCTCGGCATGGTCTATTTCGCGATGGCCCAGCAGGACATCCGCTACTACCTGAACGGCATGCTGCTCGTGGTGGACGGCGACCAGCTGATGGCGGTCGCGACCGACGGCCACCGTCTCGCGTTCTCGTCGATGAAGATCGAAGGCTCGTTCGCGCGCCAGGAAGTGATCATCCCGCGCAAGACGATTCTCGAGCTCCAGCGTCTGCTCGAAGACATCGACGATTCCTTGAAGATCGACATCGCCGCGACGCAGGTGAAGTTCAGCTTCGGCCAGGTGGAGCTCGTGTCGAAGCTGGTCGAGGGCAAATTCCCCGACTTCCAGCGCGTGATCCCGAAGTCTCACAAGAACACGTTCGAAATCGGCCGTGAAGAGTTGCAGCGTTCGTTGCAGCGCGCGGCGATTCTGACTTCCGACAAGTTCAAGGGCGTGCGTTGCCTGGTCGAGCCGGGCCAGCTCAAGATCATGTCGACCAACGCCGACCAGGAAGAGGCGCAGGAAGAACTGGAGATCGCTTATCAGGGCGATACCGTCGATATCGGATTCAACGTCACGTATCTGCTCGATGTGCTCGCGAATCTGAAGATCGACACGCTCAAAGTGAGCCTCGGCGATGCCAATTCCAGTGCGCTCATCACGATTCCCGAGAACGAGGAATTCAAGTACGTGGTGATGCCGATGCGCATCTGACGCGCGCAATACCGGGAACACTCCAAGGGGCGGCGCGCCCCTTTGGCGTTTTTAAGGTGTTTTGAAAAGTTCGAGCAGTAACCCAGGCAGTGACGCAGAACCGGAAAATTCCATGACTGAAAACACAAACCCGCAGCCCGACAACAAGCCCGACAATAGCTATGGCGCTTCGTCCATTCAGATCCTCGAAGGTCTGGAGGCGGTGCGCAAGCGGCCGGGCATGTACATCGGCGATACGTCGGATGGCACCGGTTTGCATCACCTCGTTTTCGAAGTGCTGGACAACTCCATCGACGAAGCGCTCGCTGGCTATTGCGACGACATTCACGTCGTCATTCACGCGGACAACTCGATTTCCGTGACCGACAACGGCCGCGGCGTGCCGACCGGCCTGAAGCGCGACGACAAGCACGATCCGAAGCGCAGTGCCGCCGAAATCGTGATGACCGAGCTGCACGCGGGCGGCAAGTTCGACCAGAACAGCTACAAGGTGTCGGGCGGCCTGCACGGCGTGGGCGTGTCGTGCGTGAACGCGCTGTCGGAATGGCTGCGCCTCACGGTGCGCCGCGACGGCAAGAAGCACTTCATGGAATTCGCGCGCGGCGTCGTGCAGAACCGCGAGATCGTCGAAGAGGACGGCGTGCAGTATTCGCCTATGCCCGTCGTCGGCGATACGGAAAATCGCGGCACCGAAGTGCACTTTCTCGCAGATGCGACCATCTTCGGCAATGTCGAATTTCACTACGACATTCTCGCGAAGCGCATGCGCGAGCTCTCGTTCCTGAACAACGGCGTGCGTATCCGCCTGACGGATCAGCGCACCGGCAAGGAAGACGACTTCGCGTTCGCGGGCGGCGTGAAGGGCTTCGTCGAGTACATCAACAAGGCGAAGCAGGTGCTGCATCCGACCGTCTTCCACGCGGTTGGCGAACGCGAGAACGTGACCGTCGAAGTGGCGATGCAGTGGAACGACAGCTTCAACGAGAGCGTGCTGTGCTTCACGAACAACATTCCGCAGCGCGACGGCGGCACGCATTTGACCGGACTGCGCGCGGCGATGACGCGTGTCATCAACAAGTACATCATCGATAACGAGATCGCGAAGAAGGCGAAGGTCGAAACGACCGGCGACGATATGCGCGAGGGTCTGTCGTGCGTGCTGTCGGTGAAGGTGCCGGAGCCGAAGTTCAGCTCGCAGACGAAGGACAAGCTGGTGTCGTCGGAAGTGCGCGCGCCGGTCGAGGAAGTCGTGGCGAAGGCGCTCGAAGACTATCTGCAGGAGACGCCGAGCGACGCGAAGATCATCACGGGCAAGATCGTCGATGCGGCGCGCGCTCGCGATGCGGCGCGCAAGGCGCGCGAGATGACGCGCCGAAAGGGCGTGCTCGACGGCATCGGCTTGCCGGGCAAGCTCGCCGATTGTCAGGAGAAGGATCCGGCGAAGTCGGAGATTTATATCGTCGAGGGCGACTCGGCGGGCGGATCGGCGAAGCAAGGGCGGGATCGCAAGTTCCAGGCGATCTTGCCGTTGCGCGGGAAGGTGCTGAACGTCGAGAAGGCACGCTTCGACAAGCTGATTTCGTCCGAGCAGATCGTCACGCTGGTGACGGCGCTCGGGTGCGGTATCGGCAAGGATGATTACAACCTCGACAAGCTGCGCTATCACCGCATCATCATCATGACCGACGCGGACGTCGACGGCGCGCACATCCGCACGCTGCTGCTGACGTTCTTTTATCGGCAGATGCCGGAGATCGTCGAGCGCGGATATATCTATATCGCGCAGCCGCCGCTCTACAAGATCAAGGCGGGGAAGGACGAGCGCTATATGAAGGACGCGCACGAACTCAATCAGCATATGTTGAAGCTGGCGCTTCAAGGGTCGGAACTTGTCCCGAGCGAGGGCGCTGATCCCATTTCCGGCGATGCGCTGGGCGAACTCGCGCGTGCGTATCTGCTCGCGCAGGCTGTGGTCGATCGCTTGAGCCGCATCTACGACGCGGCGGCGCTCGAAGCGGTGATGGATGGCGTCGTCATCGATCTTTCATCGCAGGAAGCGGCTGATGCGTCGGCGAAGCGTCTGGAAGAACGGCTGCGTGCCGATCCATTGAAGCCTGAAGTGACCGTTCAAGCGGCTTACGATCAAGTGCGCGAGTTGCGCTCGCTGCATGTCAAGCGGCGCCATCACGGCAATGTCAAGGTGACGGTGCTCGATGAAGACCTTCAGTTGACGGCGGACTACAAGCAGCTCGTCTCGACGGCCGATACGTTCAAGGGGTTGATCGGCGAAGGCGCATTGATCAAGCGCGGCGAACGGTCGATGGCCGTCACCGATTTCAAGACCGCGATGAAGTGGCTGATCGCCGATGCGGAACGCAATGTCAGCAAGCAGCGATATAAGGGGCTGGGCGAGATGAATCCCGAACAGCTCTGGGAAACGACGATGGATCCGAACGTGCGGCGTCTGTTGCGCGTGCAGATCGAAGACGCGATTGCTGCGGATGGCATTTTCACGACGCTCATGGGCGATGATGTCGAACCGCGGAGAGCGTTTATTGAAAGTAATGCGTTGCGGGCGGGGAATATCGACGTTTGATTCAAAAGCGCAGCAATGTCCTGAACCGTAATCGCCGCATTTCGAACCGGCGATTACGGCGCGTCGAGAATAAAAACAACACGCAGTAATGGCTCCCGCGACTTCCGCTGAGATTCTCCAGCGCTTCGAGAACTTGAACGTCTGGCGGCGCGGCGATGTACGCGCGCCGCATAAGCCGTTGCTCGTGCTTCTCGCACTCGGCTTGTTCGTTCGGGATATCCGCGTCATTCCGTTCATCGAATATGGCAGTTCGCTGACCGACTTGCTACGCGAGTTCGGTCCGCAACGGCAAACGTACTACCCCGAGCTTCCATTTCTGCATCTCCGTAGCGACCACGTCTGGCAGGTGGCGATTCACGGCACATGCGACGAACTCGTTCTGCGCGTCCATTTGACGAAGACGCAACTACGCGAACTGAATGCGACCGGGCGATTTCCGGACGACGTTCAGCAATGCTTCGACGAAGATCCCCGCCGCATCGCGACGGTCGCGCGACTTCTGCTCGACAGGCATTTTCCAGAGAGCGTCCATCGCGACATACTGGACGCGACCGGACTTTCGCTCGACGTTTCCGTGCCCGCCACGCAAAGGCGTGATCCGATGTTCCGCGGCCAGGTTCTGACCGCATATCAATATCGCTGCGCGCTGTGCGATCTCGACGTGCGCATCGGCAATATGTCGGTCGGTCTCGAGGCCGCGCATATCAAATGGCATCAGGCGCACGGACCCGACGTCGTCGCTAACGGCGTCGCGTTGTGCTGCATGCATCACAAGCTTTTCGACCTTGGCGCCTTCACCCTGGGCGACGATCGACGCGTTCTCGTATCGGACGCAGCTTACGGATCTTCGCGCCAATTCGATGAAATCCTGCTGCGGCACCATGGGCGTCAGATGAACGCCCCGGTTCACGCGGAAGATCATCCTTCGGGCGACTTCATCGTCTGGCATCGCGCGCAGGTCTTCAAGGGACGCGCGAGGCCGATCTAGGCCGCCTTCAACGGCAACCAGATCTCCGTCACCAAATCCGCCGGCGCCGTCTCCCTCGGATCGCTGACATACACCTCGAACACGGGCGCGTCGCCGGTTTCTCGTCCCGATTTTGGCAGCCATTCGCCATAAAGCCACTGATACGCGAAGCAAAGCTGCGCATACGGCCCGACATGCGTGAGCACCGCAAAGTCTCCGCCCGCGACTTCCATGCGCGACACCGGCGCTTCGAATCTCACGGAGTCCGGCTCGAACAGTTCACAACACGCCATCGACCGAAGTTC
The DNA here is from genome assembly GCF_023631365.1 of Caballeronia sp. INML2. Taxonomy (NCBI): domain Bacteria; kingdom Pseudomonadati; phylum Pseudomonadota; class Betaproteobacteria; order Burkholderiales; family Burkholderiaceae; genus Caballeronia; species Caballeronia sp. INML2. The sequence goes on from NZ_JALQDH010000002.1 coordinate 24,577, forward strand.
ATCATCAGCCACGGCCGCCGGATCATCGAAATAAATGCCGAGCGAACGCGCGCGAGGATCGATCAACCCGCGCATCGCGAGCCAATGAAACAGCAGTTCAAACGCCCGCCCGATGTTCATATACGACCCGCGATGTGCCATCGCGGCGACGGCGAAACCCTTCCGGGTACGAATATCGACCTGATGCATCGCGGTATCTCCTGATCGGGCTTCATCGAAAGGAACAAACATCGAAGCGCCGCCTTCGTTGCGAAATTGCCCAGGCGCCATCCGGTAGCTCGCCTGAAACGCCCGCGAAAACGCCTGCACGCTGCCATACCCGGCTCGCTCGGCGATGGAATCGATGGGCACGCCGCCGTGCACGAGCTCATTTGCCGCGCGATGCAACCGCAACCGCCGCACGGTTGCAGCCGCAGTCTCCCGATAAAACGCGTGATAGATCCGATGCCAGTGATAAGGCGACAAACAGGCCACCTCCGCGAGCCGATTGAGATCGAGCTCATCATCGAGATGGTCGTGGATATACGCGACCACGCGCGCGAGCCGCGCCTCGTAGAGCTTGCTGCTCATGGTTCGCTCCGGAAAGTAGACTCGATGCAAAGCAAAGTAGCACGACCGGCTTTAGCATTTCTTGCGGACTTGCGCGGACCGCGCCGGTGCGAGAGACGCGTACACTTTCGCCTTTGGGCGCACGAACGCGCCACGAACCAGAGAAATTCGCATATGTTCACCTGTCGAAACCAGTCCTGCGGCGCCGAGTGGGCCCTGTCGGATGTCGTTATCAAGAACGAGGGCCAAGGCCTGCTGTTCCGCTGCCCGATGTGCGGCGCGCGCAACTACGTGACGCGCAACGATGCCGACGACGGCACCGCCACGTACGAGCAGGTCACTGAAATCCCGCCGCGCGGAACACGCTGAAATCATGACGACCGAAACCTCCTTCAGCAGTCTGCCGCTCTCACCGGCGATGCAGTCGAACCTGCAGCAACTCGGCTATCTGTCGATGACGCCGATCCAGGCGGCAAGCCTGCCGCCGGCGCTCGCGGGCCAGGATCTCATCGCGCAGGCCAAAACGGGCAGCGGCAAGACGGCGGCCTTTACCCTGCCGCTGCTCTCCAGGCTCGACGCGAGCCAGTTCGACGTGCAAGCGCTCGTCTTATGCCCGACACGCGAACTCGCCGATCAGGTCACGCAGGAAATCCGCCGCCTCGCGCGCGCGGAAGAGAACGTGAAAGTGCTGACGCTGTGCGGCGGCACGCCGATGCGCCCGCAGATCGCGAGCCTGGAGCACGGCGCGCACATCATCGTGGGGACGCCTGGCCGCATCATGGATCACCTCGACCGGGGCACGCTCGCGCTCGACGCCGTGCGCACGCTCGTCCTCGACGAAGCCGACCGCATGCTCGACATGGGCTTCTTCGACGATATCGCGTCAGTTGCGCGGAAATGCCCGAAGGATCGCCAGACCTTGCTGTTCTCGGCGACGTATCCCGAGGGCATCGCGAAACTGAGCCAGCAATTCCTGCGCAATCCGCGCGAGATCAAGCTCACCGAACAGCACAGCAACGCGAAAATCAAGCAGCGCTTCTATCAGGTCGAGGATCACGAGCGCCTGCACGCGGTCGGCCTGCTCCTCGATCACTACCGTCCGGTGAGCACGCTCGCGTTCTGCAACACGAAGCAGCAGTGCCGCGACCTGCTCGACGTGCTGCGCGCGCAAGGCTTCGAAGCGCTGACGCTGCACGGCGAGCTGGAGCAACGCGAACGCGACCAGGTGCTCGTGCAGTTCGCGAATCGCAGTTGCTCGGTGCTCGTCGCAACCGATGTCGCCGCGCGCGGCCTCGACATCTCGCAACTCGAAGCAGTGATCAACGTCGATGTGACGCCGGATCCGGAAGTGCACGTGCATCGAATCGGCCGCACGGGACGCGGGGACGAAGAGGGCTGGGCGCTGTCGCTCGCGAGCATGGACGAGATGGGACGCGTCGGCTCGATCGAACAGGCGCAGCGCGCGGAAGTGGAATGGCATCCGCTCGACGAACTGACATCGGCGGAACCGGGTCACCTGAAGCCGCCAATGGCGACGCTGCAAATCCTCGGCGGCCGCAAGGACAAGATCCGCCCGGGTGACGTGCTCGGCGCGCTCACCGGCGAAGCGGGCTTCGACGGCAAGCAGATCGGCAAGATCAACGTGATGGATATGGTGACGTACGTGGCCGTCGAGCGAAACGTCGCGGACGAAGCGGTGCGCAAGCTGGGCGCGGGCAAGCTCAAGGGCCGCAAGGTGAAAGTGCGGAGAATGTGAGCGCGCTCAGGTTTCGCGCGACGGCTCTCCGACGATTCGTTCAGACGACGGATGGCGCGTCACCAGCCGCAGACCGCTTGCAATACTGCCCGCGCCCGCGAACGCCGCACCGAGCGACAGCGCGAGCGCCGGGCCATGCTTTCCGGCGATGCTGAAGCACAGCGCGACGAGCGCCGCGCCTGTCGCCTGCCCGATGAGACGCGATGTGGCGATCGTGCCGCTGGCACCGCCGCTGCGTTCACGCGGCGCGCTCGACATGAACGCCTTCAGATTCGGCGACTGAAAGAACCCGAAGCCCGCGCCGCAGATCGCCATTCGGATGCAGATCTCCAGCGCGTGCGGCTGGGCCGGCAGCATCGCGAGCGACACCATCCCGACGCACAGAATGGCCAATCCGACGCCGCCGAGCAAGCCGGGCGCGTGGCGATCGGAGAGGCGTCCCGCGATGGGCGCCATCAGCGCGACGAGCGCGGACCACGGCGTCATCAGAAATCCCGTTTCGACCTGGCTGCGGCCCAGCACGCTTTCGAAAAAGAACGGCAGTGACACGAACGCGAGCCCTTGCGCCGCGAACGAGCAGATGGCGGTCATCGTCGAGAGCGCGAACATCGGGCGGCGAAAGAGATCGACGGGCAACATCGGCGCGGGATGGCCGCGTTCGCGTCGCAGCAGAAGAACGCCCGCGAGCAGCGCGACGCCGAAAGCCGTCAGCACCGTATGAGCCGGCGCGCGCTGGGACGCTTCGCCGAGCGCGAAAATCAGCGACGCAAACGTGACGACGTTGAGCAGGGCCGCGACGCGATCGAAGCCGTGCTCGGCTCGTTTGGTCTGCGGCAGCGACGGCCACGCGATCATCAGCGCGAACACGCCGACGGGCAGGTTGACCGCGAAGAGCCACGGCCAGGTGCCGAGCGAGAGCACGATCGACGCGACCGTCGGCCCGACCGCGAACGCGATGCCGACGACGAGCGCATTCAGCCCGACGCCGCGCCCCAGCCGATGCGGCGGGAAGATCGCGCTGATGAGCGCCGCGTTGACGCTCATGATCGCGCTCGCGCCGAGGCCTTGCAGCAGGCGTGCGGCGACGAGCGTCGGCAGCGACCACGAGAAAGCGCATATCGCCGAGGCGATGAGAAACAGGACGAGCCCGCCGAGATAGACGCGCCGATGGCCGAGGATGCCGCCGAGCGCCGCGAGGGGAAGCAGGGTCGCGACCATCGCGAGTTGATACGCGTTGATGATCCAGACCGACGCGGCGGGCGTCGTATGCAAATCGGCGGCGATGGCGGGCAGCGCGGTATTGGCGATCGCGGTGTCGAGCGTCGCGAGCGCGACCGAGAGCAGGATCGCGGCCATGCCGCGGCGCTCGAGCGGGGTCATCGGGGCGTCGGGATCGTGCGGCAGAGTTTGGGGGCGTTCTTCGGTGGGCACGGCGGGATTCCGGATGTAAGCGAACGGAGAATAATCCGAAACGATACGGGAAGATGGCCGGTTTTGCTGCGCCGATGCGCGGGAGCTTTCAAAGCGGTGTCAGCGGTTATGCTTTGCGCACGAGTATCGAAGGAGACCAGGGATGACCATTCGAATAGTCAGATTGGGGACGCCGCGCGCGGAGGATGAAGGGTTGCGCATCGGCACGGTGCGCCGGCCGCCGCGCGGGGTGCCGAAGGCCGAATTTGCGAAGCGTGATTTTTATGATGTGTGGTATCCGGTGCTGTCGCCGACGCAGGAACTCGTCACGGAAGCGCTTCACGCCGAAGACGAGAAGGCGTGGCGCGCGTTCGTGAAGAAGTTCAAGGCGCAGATGGCGGAGCCGGATGCCAGCAAGACGCTCGATCTGCTCGCGGCGCTGTCGCATCGGACGAATATGTCGGTTGGATGTTATTGCGAGGATGAGGCGAGGTGTCATCGCTCGGTGTTGCGCGAGTTGTTGACGGCGCGTGGGGCGGATGTGATTTGACGCGGAAATGAAAAAGGGCTGCGCGTTGCGCAGCCCTTCGAATCTGGTGGTGGGGCGTGAGTGACTCGAACACTCGACCTACGGATTAAGAGTCCGCTGCTCTACCAACTGAGCTAACGCCCCAACAGAAACGAAATTATAGCGGCAGCTTTTGCAGAAGCGCAAGCCCCCGGCCCCAAAAATTCTTAACTTTCCGACGAAGCCCTCCGAGAGGCGCATCCGCACGCACGGCACGGCCCGGTATCATGACGCATCCTTCAAAACCATGAAGCCTGCCAATCAAAAAGGAACCATGGACGAAACCGCCATCAGCGCGCTGCTCGACAGTATCCTGGCCCCGTGGGTCAAGGAACTTCGGCTCGTGCCCGAATCAGTCGCCGAGAACGCCGTCACATTGCGCTTGCCGTATTCGGACCACTTGCGCCACGCGGGCGGCGTCATCTGCGGACAGGTCTTCATGGCCGCGGCGGATACCGCGATGGTCGTCGCCGTCTCGCACGTCATGGGCGGCTTCGTCCCGATGACCACCGTGTCCCTCAACACGACCTTCATGCGACCGGTGAAAGCCGGCGACGTGCTGATCACCGCCCACATCCAGCGTCGCGGGCGCAACCTCGTCTTCGGGGAAATCGACATCCACGATGACGAGGGCGAACTCGCCGCTCACGCGACCACCACCTACGCGCTCATCAACAAGTAAATGTTCGACCAAGTCGTATTCGCCGGCGGGGGAAACCGCTGCTGGTGGCAAGCCGGTTTCTGGGACGTGATCCGGCCGGAACTGGATCTCAAACCGCGCATCATCGCCGGTATTTCGGCGGGTGCGGCCACCGCCTGCATGCTCTACACGAACGAGTCGCGCTGGGTCATGGACTACTACGCCCACGCGCTGCGCGACAACACGCGCAACGCCTACTGGGGCAACCTGCTGCGCCGGCAATCCGTGTTTCCGCATTACCGCATCTATCGACAGGCGCTGCTCGACATCTTCGCGGACCGTTTCCATGAGCTCGCGAACGCGCCCGAGATTCGCATCGGCGTGTCGCATCTGCCGCGCTGGCTCGGCGCGCGCAGCGCAGTCGCGGCGGGGCTGATCGCATACAACATCGAGAAATATGTCCGCAAGACGCTTCACCCGACGCTCGGTCAGGCGCTCGGTTTTCATCCCGAATTCGTGAAAGCGCAGGAGTGCGCGACGATCGAAGATCTCGCCGATCTCATCCTGCAATCGTCGAGCACGCCGCCGTTCACGCCGATCCTGCGACGCAACGGCCGTCCCGTCCTCGACGGCGGCATGGTCGACAACGTCCCGGTCGCCGCGCTCGATGCGTCGCCGGGTGTCGTTCTCGTGATGGTCACGCGCCTGTATCCGCGCGAGCGCATGTTCGTCGTGCCGCACGGCGAGCAGAAGCGCATCTACATCCAGCCATCGCGCAAGGTGCCGATTTCGAGCTGGGACTATACGAGCCCGTCCCAGATGCAACATGCTTATGACCTGGGCCGCGCGGACGGCGAGGATTTTCTCGAGCGCTTGCCGCGTCTGATGGAAACCGCTTCGCATCCCGCTTGAGGAGCAGACCGTGACGAAGAAGCATACGTACGAACTGACCGTCGACTGGACCGGCAATCTCGGTTCCGGCACATCGGCTTACGACGCGTATTCGCGGGATCATCTGGTGCGCGTCGGCACGAAGGCGGCGATCGAGGCGTCGAGCGATCCGGCGTTTCGCGGCGACCCCGCCCGCCACAATCCCGAGGAGCTGTTCGTGGCGTCTTTGTCGTCGTGCCACATGCTCTGGTATCTGCACTTGTGCGCGACGAACAAGATCGTCGTCACGGGTTATGTCGATGAAGCCATCGGCACGATGCAGGAGGAGTCAAAGGGCGAAGGGCGCTTCGTCGATGTGCTGTTGCGTCCGCGCGTGACCATCGGCGCGGGGGGCAATGTCGATCTCGCGGCGCGCCTGCACGAGGAGGCGCATCGCTTCTGTTTCATCGCGAACTCGGTGAATTTTCTCGTGCGATGCGAGCCGTCGATCGAGATGTCGACCGTCTGAATCCGACACTCAGCGGCGGCGCGCGTGCTGAAGCGCTTCCTTGTTGAAGACGCTCGACGTATCGCCCGCATCGAAGGCGAGGATGTTTCTGAACGCCGCGCCGAAATACAGTTCGTAACTTTCGCGCTCCACATATCCGATGTGCGGCGTGCAGATCACGTTCTCGAGTCGCAGCAATCCGTAACCTTGCAGAATCGGCTCGCTCTCGAAAACGTCGACGGCAACCATGCCCGGCCGGTTGTGATGCAGCGAGTTGAGCAGCGCGTTCTCTTCGAGCAGCTCGGCGCGGCTCGTGTTGACGAAGAGCGCCGTGGGCTTCATGCGCATCAGGTCGTCTTGCTTGACGATGCCCGCCGTCTCATCGGTCAGGCGCAGATGCAGCGTCAGCACGTCGCTCTGTTCGAAAAGCGCCTCGCGGCTTTCAACGACCGCGAAGCCATCTTCGCGTGCCGCGCTCTGCGAATGCTCGCGCCCGTAGACGAGCACGTTCATCCCGAACGCTTTCCCGTACCCCGCCACCAGCTTGCCGATTTTGCCGTATCCCCAGATGCCGAGCGTTTGCCCGCGCAGCACCTGACCGAGGCCGAAGTTCGGCGGCAGCGCGGACGTCTTCAGCCCGGACTGCTGCCACGCGCCTTGCTTCAGGTTCGCGACGTATTGCGGAATGCGCCGCTGCGCCGACATGATGAGCGCCCACGTCAGCTCGGCGGGCGCCACCGGCGAGCCCGTGCCTTCCAGCACCGCGATGCCGCGTTCCGTACAGGCATCTATGTCGATATGACCGCCGCCCGCGCGTCCCGTCTGGCTGATCATGCGCAGCTTGGGGCACTTGTCGAGCAATTGAGAGCTGATGCGCGTGCGTTCGCGAATGAGCACGAGCGCATCCACTTCAGATAGCCGGCTCGCCAACTGCCCGAGACCACGCACCGTGTTATTGAAGACCTTCACCTCATGGTCATCGAGCAGATGGAAGCAATCGAGCTTCCGGACGGCATCCTGGTAGTCGTCGAGAATGGCGATTTTCATGGGCTTTGATTGGCTTTTGTTGGGCATCAAACGTGCTGCTTTTTTATGGAGGGCGAGAATGGAGTACTTAAATTCGGGTAAATACTGATAAATTGCGCTCTTTTGCGCTTTATTGCGCTGCATCACAGAGTTCGCGCGCCGCGGTGTTATGCTTGACTCCCCTTTTTTCCGGGAGCGTCATACGGCGGCGCGATGACGGAAAGATAATCCGCGCAACTTGCGGAAAACACGATGATCCGCGAAGAGACAGGCCACTTAGTATCTCTTTTTAACAGTTTGTTCCTTTGCGACGCAAGCCGCGAAGGATTACGGTTGCTGTGTAAAGAATTCAGGCCCGTGACGCCGCATTGGCTCGCGAACCGCAATTCGTGCGATGAAAGCGCGTAACAGAAGTGCACGGATGCGCCCGGCGGTTCGAGTCGCAACGCCTCTCGCATGCAGCGTCAGTTGGGCGATTGGTTTTCATTGCAGAAGAACGGAGACAGCTCGATGAACCAGCCCGCAGTAGTCGAAGACACCAATAAAAATGCCGTCGATATCAAAGCGCCGGCCTATGTCCGGCACCGAAGACTCATCGAATGGGTGCAGCAAATCGCGGCCCTGACCAAACCGGACCGCGTCGAATGGTGCGACGGTTCGCAGGAAGAATACGACCGGCTCTGCCAGCAGATGGTCGAAGCCGGCACGATGAAGAAGCTCAACCCCGAGAAGCGCCCGAATTCGTTCCTCGCGTGTTCCGATCCGTCGGACGTGGCGCGGGTCGAAGACCGCACGTTCATCTGCTCAGAGCGCCGTGAGGATGCCGGCCCGACGAACAACTGGATCGATCCGCAAGACATGCGCGTCACGCTCGAAGGCCTGTTCGACGGCTCGATGCGCGGCCGCACGATGTACGTCGTGCCGTTCTCGATGGGCCCGCTCGGCTCGCCGATCGCGCACATCGGCGTCGAATTGTCGGATAGCCCGTATGTCGTCACGAACATGCGCATCATGACGCGCATGGGCCGCGCCGTGTATGACGTGCTGGGCGCGGACGGCGAGTTCGTGCCGTGCGTGCATTCGGTCGGCGCGCCGCTCGCGCACGGCCGCAAGGACGTGCCCTGGCCGTGCAACGACACGAAATACATCGTCCATTTTCCCGAATCGCGTGAAATCTGGAGCTTCGGCTCGGGCTATGGCGGCAACGCGCTGCTTGGCAAGAAGTGCTTCGCGCTGCGCATCGCATCGACGATGGGTCGCGATGAAGGCTGGCTCGCCGAGCACATGCTGATTCTCGGCGTGACATCGCCGCAAGGGCGCAAGTATCACGTCGCGGCGGCGTTCCCGTCGGCGTGCGGCAAGACCAATTTCGCGATGCTGATCCCGCCGAGCGATCTCAACGGCTGGAAAGTGACGACGATCGGCGACGATATCGCGTGGATCAAGCCGGGTCGGGACGGCCGGCTCTACGCGATCAATCCGGAAGCGGGCTATTTCGGCGTCGCGCCCGGCACGAGCGAAAAGACCAATTTCAACGCGATGGCGACGCTGAAGGAAAACGTGATTTTCACGAACGTCGCGCTGACCGATGACGGTGACGTCTGGTGGGAAGGCATGACCGACACGCCGCCCGCGCATCTGATCGACTGGCAGGGCCGCGACTGGACGCCCGAAATCGCGAAGGAAACGGGAGCCAAGGCCGCGCATCCGAACGCGCGTTTCACGGCGCCGGCCTCGCAATGTCCGTCGATCGACCCGGACTGGGAGAGTCCGGCCGGCGTGCCGATCGACGCGTTCATCTTCGGCGGTCGCCGCTCGAACACGGTGCCGCTCGTCACCGAGGCGCGCGACTGGAAGGAAGGCGTCTATATGGCCGCCACGATGGGCTCCGAAACCACTGCCGCCGCCGCGGGCCAGCAGGGTGTCGTGCGCCGCGATCCGTTCGCGATGCTGCCGTTCTGCGGCTACAACATGGCCGACTACTTCGGCCACTGGCTGAAGATGGGCGAGCGCCTCGAAGCGATGCACGCGAAGGCGCCGAAGTTCTTCTGCGTCAACTGGTTCCGCAAAGGCGACGATGGCAAGTTCGTGTGGCCGGGCTTCGGCGAGAACATGCGCGTGCTGAACTGGATGATCGGTCGCGTCGAGGGCACAGCGAAGGGCGAAGAGCACGCGTTCGGCATTTCGCCGGGCTATGAGGACATCGACTGGGGCGCGCTCGGCTTCACGCGCGAGCAGTTCGAGCAGGTCATATCGGTCAACGACGCCGCCTGGCGCGACGAACTCGCGCTGCACGACGAACTGTTCACCAAGTTGCAGCACGGTTTGCCGCAAGCGCTGACCGAGGCCAAGGCCGGAATGGAGAAGCGTCTCGCCGCGTGAATGAATCGGCCGGCGCGTGTATGCGCTGGGGTTGTCTCATAAACTGAATCAATCCCCATATTTCGGGCTCGCATCTGCGGGCCCGTTTCTTTGTTGCCTACACCGTCAAAATTGACGCGGCCACTAATTTCAGTATTTCGTCCATCGGAGTTTGCTTAACCGAGTGTTGTGCGAATGACAACAGTCGGTGATCTTTCATCCGCGTAAGACGTCTAACTGCCAGATTTTTTTCGACTTTCTAGCCCTTCCCGGCAACTTCTGCACGAAAGCGCCGGTCCTAGGATAATCCTGAATTGCTTTGCAGCAGAATTCGAGCCGTCTAGCGGCAGGAGTTGTCTTATGGATCATTTGCAGTCGATGAGAGTGTTCGTCCGCGTCGCGGATCTCGGGAGTTTCGCCCGGGCCGCCAGCGCGATGGACATCTCCAACGCGGTAGCTACGCGCCACGTCGCGGACCTGGAAGGCCGCCTCGGCACGCGCTTGCTCAACCGCACGACGCGCAGCCTCTCGCTCACCGAGTCCGGTCAGGTGTATCTGGAACGGGCGCGGCAGATTCTCGACGAACTGGAAGACGTCGAACAGATGGTGGTTGCGCGCAATCACGAACCGCTCGGTTCGTTGAGGATCGTCGCGCCTGTGGTGTTCGGTCTGCATAATCTCGCGCCTGTCTTGCAGACGTACGCGCAGCGCTATCCGAAGGTCGTGCCGGACGTGACTTTGGTGGACCGTCAGGTCGATCTGGTCGAGGAAGGTTTCGATGTCGGCATCGTTATCGCGCGGCAGGTGAAGAGCGCGAGCGTCGTCACGCGACGCCTGACGACCGGTTGCATGACCGTCTGCGCGACGCCCGCGTATCTGGAAACGCACGGCACGCCGACGCGTCCCGAGCATCTGCTCGAGCATCCGTGTCTGAGCCTGCCCGCCGAATACTGGGGCGACGAGCGTGTGTTCACAGGGCCGGATGGTGAAGTGCGTGTGCGGCCGCAGAACGTGATCATCGCGAACAACACCGAGATGCTGCGGCAGTTCGCGCTGCTCGGCATGGGCATCGCGATTCTGCCGAGCTATCTGATCGGCAACGACACGACACGCGGCCAGCTCGTGCGCCTGCTTGGCGACTATCAATTGCCGCAGGTCGAGATCAACGTCGCGTATCCGAGCCGCCGTCATTTGCCGGCGAAAGTGCGCACGTTTATCGATCATCTCGTCGAGCATTTCAGCCAGACGCCGAATCATCAGCTCGGCGAGCAGTGGATTCGCGATGGCCGCGGCAGGCCGGGTTCGCATCCCCACTATGAGCAGGCCGAGGAAGCCGCGATTGCCGCGCCGCGCTCACGGCCGATCGACGGTGAACTGGCACCGAAGCTGTCGAAGCCTTCGCGACCGCGAGGGCGCCTGCCGGCGGCTTCTCCCTTCTGAAGGGCTCGCGCCAGGCGCAAATGAAAAACCCCCGCGAAGCGATTCGCGGGGGTTTTTCTCTTTAGCCGGCAAAACGGGGGATCAGCTCGCCTTCTTCGCCGCGGTCTTTTTCGCTGGGGCCTTTTTCGCGGGCGCTTTCTTCGCTGCGGTCTTCGCCGACGTGGTCTTGGCGGCCACCGCGACATCGCTGTCGCCGCTTTCGTCGCCGCTATCGGCTGGCGCTTCGGTGGCCGCGCCGCGCTTACCCGCCGTCTTCGCTGCCGGCTTGCCTTCCTTCTTCTCGAACTCGAAGCCGATCTTGCCGTCCGGCTGCTTCACGAGAAACGCCTTGAAGTTGCGCCCGGTGCGCGACGACTTGAAGTTCGTCAGCAGATCCGTGCGGCCTTCATTGAGCAGCTTTTCCATCTGCTCGCGGCTGATTTCCTGTTGAAGAATCACCTTGCCTGAGCGGAAGTCGCACGTTTTCGGATTCGACACCGAGTTTTCGCACACATAGCTCATGCCGTGCTCGAATACGCGCGATTGGCACTTGGGACACGCGCCGACCGGCGTTTGCTCGGAGAAATCAGGCGGTTCGCCGTCTTCGCCGCCGGAATCCTGCCCGAAGTCGAATTCGAGCTTGTAGTTCTTGATCTCGTCGTCGAATGAAAGTTTGAGAATGGCGGAGAACGGCCGGCCCATTTTGCTGCGGAATCCCGACAGCGGTCCGATGGTTTTCTCGCGCAGCAACTCCTCGACTTCCGGGATTTCGAATTGTCGGCCGCCTGGAATCTTCGAGATCGAGAACTCGCACTTCGTGCACGCAAAGCGGCGATAGTTTTCCTTAACCTGCGCGCCGCAGTTCGGGCACGGCGTTTCGAGCGTCGCGTAATCGCCGGGAATCGTGTCGGAGTCGTATTCCTTCGCGCGTTTGACGATGGTCTGCGTCATGCGCGCGATTTCCTGCATGAACGCATCGCGGTGCAGGTTGCCGCGCTCCATCTGCGAAAGCTTGTGTTCCCACTGGCCGGTCAATTCGGGCGCGGTCAGCTCCTCGACGCCCAGGCCCCGGAGCAACGTCATCAACTGGAACGCCTTGGCTGTCGGAATGAGCTCGCGGCCTTCGCGCACCATATATTTCTCGCCGAGCAGCCCTTCGATGATCGCCGCGCGCGTGGCCGGCGTGCCGAGGCCCTTCGCGGCCATCGCGTCGCGCAACTCTTCGTCTTCGACGAGCTTGCCCGCGCCTTCCATCGCCGAAAGCAGCGACGCTTCGTTGTAGCGCGCGGGCGGCTTGGTCACGAGACCGTGCGCCTGAACCTTCTCGACATCGACCTTTTCGTTCTTTTGCACCGGCACGAGATTGCCTTCTTCGCCCGCGGCTTCGCGGCCGTAGACCTGCAGCCAGCCCGGCTCGACGAGCACCTTGCCTTCCGTCTTGAAGTGATGCCCCGACACTTCGGTGATGCGCGTGGTCACGAGATATTCCGCCGCCGGGAAGAACACCGACAGGAAACGCTTGACGACGAGGTCGTACAGCTTCTGCTCGGGTTCCGACAGCGACTTCGGCGCCTGCAGCGTCGGGATGATCGCGAAGTGATCGCTGATTTTCGAATTATCGAAAATGCGCTTGTTCGGTTTCACCCAGCCCTTGTCGAGCACCTGCTTCGCGAACGGCAGATAGTTGTTGCTCTCCTTGAGCATGGTCAGGGTGTCCTTGACCGTGTTCAGGTAGTCCTCGGGCAGCGCGCGTGCATCGGTACGCGGATAGGTCAGGACCTTGTGCTTCTCATACAGCGCCTGCGCGAGTCCGAGCGTGTTCTTCGCCGAAAAGCCGAAGCGGCCATTGGCTTCGCGCTGCAAGCTGGTCAGATCGAAGAGAAGCGGCGACATCTGCGTCGACGGCTTCGATTCCTCGGTCACGACGCCGGTCTTGCCGCGGCACGCAGCGACCACCGTTTCCGCGGCCGCGAGACTCCACAGGCGCGAATCGCGCTGCTCGGGGTCGTTTTCGACGCGCTTGAACTTCGGGTCGAACCAGCGGCCTTCATAAAGGCCCTTCGCGGCGATGAACTCCGCGCGCACTTCCCAGTAATCGCGCGGAACAAAGCGGCGAATTTTCTCTTCACGTTCGACGACGATCGACAACGTAGGCGTCTGAACTCGACCGACGGTCGTCAGAAAAAAGCCGCCGCCCTTGCTGTTGAACGCGGTCATCGCGCGCGTGCCGTTGATGCCCACGAGCCAGTCCGCTTCCGAACGGCAGCGCGCCGCATCGGCGAGCGGCTGCATGTCGGCATCACTGCGCAGGTTCGCGAAGCCTTCTCGGATCGCGGCGGGCGTCATGGATTGCAGCCACAGGCGTTGCACCGGCTGCTTCGCCTTCGCGTGCTGCGCGATCAGGCGGAAGATCAGCTCACCTTCGCGCCCCGCGTCACATGCGTTGATGAGGCGGTCGACATCCTTGCGCTTCATCAGTTTCGTCAGCACCTTCAGGCGCGACTCGCTCTTCGCGATCGGATTCAGGTCGAAATGCGGCGGAATCACCGGCAGATTGGCGAAGCTCCATTTGCCGCGCTTGACGTCGTACTCTTCCGGCGCGGCAATCTCTAGCAGGTGGCCGACCGCGGACGAGAGCACGTAGTCGTCGCTCTCGTAGTACTCGTCATGCTTGGTGAAGCCGCCCAGCGCACGCGCGATGTCGTTCGCGACGGAGGGCTTCTCAGCGATGATCAGGGCTTTGGACATGACTCAAAAGGTTGGTAACTGGCAGCGGCCCGGTTTGGACTGCTTTAACGACCGCTTTATAGCACACGCTTTGCGCGGCAGGCGTCGAAGCTGGAATCGGGGCGTTTCAATATCTGGCTCGAAAAGCGCACAGCGAGAGGCGCAAAACGCGCGTTTCGCGTGCGTCGTATTCAGGCCGCAGCAAGCGCCGGGCGCAGTTTCGGCGCGCCGACCATGCCCGGCAGCGCGGTCAGATCGGTCAGCATCCGCTCGACGATCGACACTTGCGGCAGCACCGTGCCGAAAAACCGCGTCGTGACGGCGTCCTCGATCAGGATGGTAGGAAAATTTTCGACGTCGAGGTCGTCGAAGCGATCGGCGTGGTTCTCGATATCGATCCAGGCGAAGCAGATTTCCGGATGCGCGGCCGCCAGCCTGTCGAACCCTTCGCGATATTCGCGGCAGGTCCCGCACCATTCCGCGCACAGGCAGGCGACGAACAGCGTGCCAGGCACGGCGATGCGCTCCGCGATGCGGTCGGCATCGGTATCGAGATTCAGCGCAGACATGGCGGGTGCGAAATCCTTTATTGGTATCGGCTGCGGGGGAGGCTCATTTTTCCGCGAATGTAGCACGACGCGGCGTCACGAGCGCTCCACCGCCGCGTAGCGGCCGCCTCCGAGCGCGGCCACATGGCCCGACAGTTCGAGTTGCAGGAGCGCGCCCTGAAGTGCCGCGCCGTCCAGATCGGTGCGCATCGCGAGAATTTCAAGCGTCGCGGGTGCGTGGCCGAGTGCGCCGAGAACGCGCCCGGCATCGCCGCTGATCGGGCATTCGACGCCTGCCGAACTCGCCGATGCCCACGACGCGCTGACCGGACGCGGCTTTGCGCGTTTCGCCGCTGCGGTAGCCGCGCGCGCTGTTGCCGGCGGGAAACCGAACTCCTCGAGCACTTCTTCCGGCGTTTCGACGAGCTTCGCGCCCTGCTTGATCAGCCGATGACAACCTTGCGAAAGCGGTGCGTGAATCGAGCCGGGAATCGCGAAGACATCGCGCCCCATTTCGTTGGCGAGCCGGGCGGTGATGAGCGAGCCGGAACGCATCGCGGCCTCGACGATCAGCACGCCGCTCGACATTCCCGCGATCAGCCTGTTTCTTTGCGGAAAATTGGCGGAACGCGCCGGCGTGCCGAGCGGCCATTCGGCGAGGATCGCGCCGTCGCGGGCGATCTCATGGGCGAGCGTGTGATGCGCCGCCGGGTACACCAGATCGGCGCCCGTGCCGATCACCGAGACCGTGCCCGTGGCGCCCTCCAGCGCGCCGCGATGCGCGGATGCGTCGATGCCGAGCGCGAGACCGGACACCACGGATAGTCCCGCATCCGACAGCGCGCGGGCGAAGCGGCGCGCGTCTTCGAGTCCTTGCGGCGTGGCATGCCGGCTCCCGACAATGGCCACCGCGCGCACCTGAAGCAGATCGAGCCGGCCTTTCGCGTAGAGCAGCGGCGGCGGATCCGGCATCGTGAGAAGCGCCCGCGGATAGGTCGCGTCGGCGAGCGTCAGAATGTGATTACCCCGTTCGGACGCCCACGCCAGAACCGCTTCAATATAGTCATCGAACTGAACGCCTTCGATATCCTCCGGTGGCGCGAGCACGGCTTCGGCGGCGCGGGCATCGGCGGTTTCGGCGAGCGACGCGAAACTCTCCGACAAAACTTCGCGCGGACCGCCGAACGCACCGAGCAGCGTGCGCAGCGCGAGCGGCCGCAGCCCCTTCGCATGCGCGAGCCGCAGCCACGCGCGCAGTTCGTCGGCGTCGAGTATCGGGGCGGTGTCCCCGGTCGGCAGGTCGGCGGTCGTCATGTTAAGATTTTTGATCCGGAACAGATAAAGAAAGGTCGCTCAGGCGTGGTCCAAAGCCCGACGCGACGCCCATTGGCCGCTTGCCGGCGGCGTTGAATCCACTGGATTCGCCCGCATATCTTCGGCAGGCCGCCACTCACCCGCAACCTGGCCGAATGGCCGATTTACACGCGCCGCGGCGCGCGTAGACAATCCGAATCATGGCTCTGCTCAAGATACTCAACTACCCGGACAAGCGGCTGAACAAGGTGGCGAAGCCCGTCGCCGTGGTCGACGACCGCATCCGCAAGCTCGTCGCCGACATGGCCGAGACGATGTACGCCGCGCCCGGCGTCGGCCTCGCCGCGACGCAGGTGGACGTGCATGAGCGCGTGATCGTGATCGATGTCTCCGACGCGCACGACCAGCTCATGGTGTTCATCAACCCTGAGCTCGTCTGGACGAGCGACCAGAAGAAGGAGTGGGAAGAGGGTTGTCTCTCGGTGCCCGGCATTTACGATTTCGTCGAGCGCCCGGATAAAGTGCGCGTGAAGGCGCTGAACGAGAAGGGCGAAACCTTCGAGCTCGATTGCGACGGCCTGCTCGCGGTCTGTATTCAGCACGAGATGGATCACCTGGCAGGGCATGTGTTCGTCGAATATCTGTCGCAGCTCAAGCAGACGCGCATCCGCGGCAAGATGAAGAAGCTGGAAAAGGCGCTGTAACTGATGACTCAGTCGTTGCGCGTGGTTTTCGCCGGTACGCCGGAATTCGCTGCGGCCGCGCTTGCGGCCATTCACGCGGCGGGATTTTCCGTGCCGCTCGTGCTTACGCAGCCCGACCGGCCGGCCGGACGCGGCATGAAGTTGACCGCGAGCCCGGTCAAGCGCTTCGCGGTCGAGCATGGCCTGAAGGTCGCACAGCCCACTTCGCTGCGGCGCGCGGGCAAATATCCGCAAGAGGCGGCGGAGGCCATCGACCTTCTGCGGGCAACGCCGCACGACGTCATGGTCGTCGCCGCTTACGG
Organism: Caballeronia sp. INML2; assembly: GCF_023631365.1. NCBI lineage: Bacteria > Pseudomonadati > Pseudomonadota > Betaproteobacteria > Burkholderiales > Burkholderiaceae > Caballeronia > Caballeronia sp. INML2. Next base: position 41,279 of record NZ_JALQDH010000002.1, read on the forward strand.
GCTGATCCTGCCGCAAGAAGTGCTCGATATTCCGCCGCGCGGCGCCATCAACATCCACGCGTCGCTGTTGCCGCGCTGGCGTGGCGCTGCGCCGATCCATCGCGCGATCGAAGCGGGCGACGCCGAAACCGGCATCACGCTCATGCAGATGGACGCCGGCCTCGACACCGGCGCCATGATCCGCGAAGCGCGCACGCCAATTCTCGCCGACGACACCACGGCCACCCTGCACGACCGGCTCGCGCGAATCGGCGCGGAGTTGATCGTCGCGGGGCTGCGTGATCTCGAGCGTGACGGCTCGCTCCCGTCCACGCCACAGCCGGAAGACGGCACGACTTACGCCGAAAAGATCGCTAAGAACGAGGCCGCGCTCGATTGGCGGCGTCCCGCAGAAGAACTGGCGCGCCAGATTCGCGCGTTCGATCCGTTTCCCGGCGCGTTCGGCACGCTCGAGAACGCTGCGATCAAGATCTGGGCCGCGCATCCCGTCGATGTGTCGTCACGCGCGGAGCCCGGCACCATCGCCGAGGTTTCGTCGGACGGTATCGTCGTGATTTGCGGCGGCGGCGCGCTCAAGCTCACGCAATTGCAAAAACCCGGCGGCAAACGCCTGCCGGTGCGCGAATTCCTCGCGGGCGCGTCGCTCGCGAAAGGTCAGCGTTTCGCGTTTCCGGAAGCCGCTCGACAGTAAGGACGCCGCGACGGGCGCAGCGCTAAAATAAAGCGCTTTCCGCGCGTTCCGTCTGTCTGGAGTGTTCGATGCTCGGCATCACCGGTTTTACCTTCTTCGTCATCGCCGTATTTCTTCTCAACGTCACGCCCGGTCCCGACACCGCGTATATCGTCGGGCGCAGCGTCGCGCAAGGGCGTGGCGCGGGCATCGTGTCGGCGCTCGGTATTTCGGCCGGCTGCATCGTCCATACGCTCGCGTGCGCGTTCGGTTTGACGGCGATCCTCGCCGCATCGGCGACTGCGTTCACGGTCATCAAGATCGCCGGCGCGATCTATCTGATTTACCTCGGCGTGCGCCTCATTCTCGCGAAGCATGACGATGCGACCGCCGCGCGTCAGGCGCACGCCAGCGAGAAAGCCACGCCGAAATCGCTGCTTCAGCTTTTCGCGCAAGGTTTCGTCACGAATGTGCTCAATCCGAAGGTCGTGTTGTTCTTCGTGTCGTTCTTTCCGCAATTCGTCGCTGCGGAAAGCCAGCACAAGACGCTCGCGTTCCTCGCGCTCGGCATCGTTTTCATCGCCATGAGCACGGTCTGGAACAGCTTCGTCGCATGGATCGCGGGCAGCGTCACGGAGCGCTTCGCGGGCAAATCAGGCGTGAAGAAGTGGCTGGACCGCGGCGTCGGCAGCGCGTTCGTCGGCCTCGGCATCAAGCTCGCGACTTCGCATCGATAAATCGCGCAATGGCGGATTGAATTATTGACGGGCGCCGCTATCTAACATTTTGCTTACAATCGTCGTTCCGGTCATGTCGGCCGGGACAACCGCGCACTTCGCGCAGCGTATTCCGGGAGAGGAGTTCCAGCAATGTTCAACTGGGTCAAAACCGCGATGCTGATGGCTGCGATCACGGCCCTCTTTGTCGTGATCGGCGGTGTGATCGGCGGATCGAAGGGCATGATGCTCGCGCTGATCATCGCGCTCGGCATGAATTTCTTTTCGTACTGGTTCTCGGACAAGCTGGTCCTGCGCATGTACAACGCGCAGGAAGTCGACGAGACCACTGCGCCGCAGTTCTATCGCATGGTGCGCGAGCTCGCCGCGCGCGCTCAATTGCCGATGCCGCGCGTCTACCTGATCAACGAAGACGCGCCGAACGCGTTCGCCACGGGCCGCAACCCGGAGCACGCGGCGGTCGCGGCGACCACGGGCATTCTGCGCGTGCTGTCGGAGCGCGAAATGCGAGGCGTGATGGCGCACGAACTGGCGCACGTGAAGCACCGCGATATCCTGATCTCGACGATCTCCGCGACGATGGCCGGCGCGATCTCGGCACTCGCCAACTTCGCAATGTTCTTCGGCGGCCGCGACGACGAAGGCCGTCCGTCGAATCCGATCGCGAGCATTCTGGTGGCGATTCTCGCGCCGATCGCGGGCGCGTTGATCCAGATGGCGATTTCCCGTGCGCGCGAGTTCGAAGCCGATCGCGGCGGCGCCGAGATTTCAGGGGACCCGCAAGCGCTCGCGAGCGCGCTGGAAAAGATTCACGCTTACGCAACCGGCGTGCCGTTCCCGACAGCGGAAGCGCACCCGGCGACCGCGCAGATGATGATCATGAATCCGCTCTCGGGCGGCGGCATCGCGAATCTGTTCTCGACGCACCCGGCGACGGAAGAGCGCGTCGCACGTCTGATGGAAATGGCGCGCACGGGCCGCATCTGACGCTAACGAAGTCGTAGCGAAGGCCGTTCCGGGTTGCGCCGGAACGGCCTTTTTGCTGGTCCTCGGCAGCCCGTCCGGGCGCGCAATCCCCGCACGTTACAATCCTCGTTCGCGCAAGCCGTCCGCTTGCCGCTCGACCGTTCCCGTTTTCGCCATGACCGACAAGCCTCCCCGGCGGCACGCCGCCGCGCATACCCGCCTGAGCGCCCTCCGTCTCGCGCCCGATTCGCTCGCGTTCGCGCTCGATTGCGCGGCGCAGGCCGTGGGCGCGGTGCGCGCAGGCTCGGCGTTGCCGGCCGCGCTGCAGACGGTCATCGCGTCGGCGAAGCATGCGGAGGCGCGCGGGGCGGTGCAGGACATCGCGTATCGCGCGATGCGCCGTCTCGCCCTTGCCGATTCGCTCCTGCACAAGCTCGTGAAGAAGGCGCCGCCGCCGCATGTGGCGAATATGCTGGTCTGCGCGTTCACGCTGTTGACCGACGACGAAGCGCACGCGGCGTATGCGCCGTTCACCGTCGTCGATCAGGCGGTGAGCGCGATCGCGGCGCGGCGCGAGTTCGCGTTCGCGAAGGGGCTGGTCAACGCGGTGTTGCGCAACTTCCTGCGCGAGCGCGAAGCGCTCATCGACGAAGCGCGCCGGGATCCCGTCGCGCGCTGGAATTATCCGCAATGGTGGATCGACGCCGTAAAGCGCGGACAACCCGATGCCTGGGAGCGCATTCTCGAAGCGGGCAACGCGCAAGGGCCGCTTACGTTGCGCGTGAATGCGCGTCACGCCACTGTCGATCAATATCTCGCGCGCCTGAAAGACGCGCATATCGAAGCCGAAGCCGCGGGCCTCCACGCGGTGCGCCTGAAGACGCCGATGTCCGTCGATCGCATTCCGGGCTTCGACGAAGGCGTCGTATCGGTGCAGGACGCGGGCGCGCAACGCGCGGCGCAACTACTCGACGTGAAAGACGGCATGCGCGTGCTCGACGCGTGCGCCGCGCCGGGCGGCAAGACCGGGCATATCCTCGAACTCGCGACCGTCGATCTCATCGCGCTCGAAAGCGATGCCGAGCGCTCGGGCCGCATCGAGCAGAATCTGAAGCGCCTCAAGCTCGAGGCGCAAATCAAAGTGGGTGACGCGGGCGATCCCGCGCAATGGTTCGACGGCGCGCCGTTCGATCGCATTCTCGCCGATGTGCCGTGCTCGGCATCGGGCATCGTGCGCCGTCATCCGGACATCCGGTGGCTGCGGCGCCCATCGGACATCGATGCGCTCGTCGCCGAGCAGCGGCGCATCGTGAGCGCGCTGTGGCCGCTCGTCGCGAAGGGCGGCGAATTGCTTTACGTGACATGCTCCATCTTTCCCGAGGAAGGCGAACAACAGGCCCGCTGGTTTGGAGCCGCGCATGAAGATGCGGTACGATTGGACGCGCCGGGGCAATTGTTACCGACAGCGGCGCGCACGAGCGCGGGCGCGGTGCAGGCCTCACCAGACGGTACAAATCTCGCGAACCCGGATCGGGACGCCGAGACCTTAGCGGACCACGACGGATTCTTCTACGCGCGCTTTCAGAAACGGTGACGATCAAACGCTTCTTTCCGCTTCGGCTCGCGGCCGTCATCTGGACTGCGCTGACGCTCTGGCTGGCATTCGCCGCAGCCGACCCCGCGTTTGCCGAAACGATCGCCGTGCAACGCGCGTCGCTGCAAGCGGACAACGCCGGCTGGAGTCTCGACGCACATTTCGACTTCGACCTGAACAACAGCCTCGAAGATGCCGTGAACCGCAGCGTGCCGCTTTATTTCACGATCGATTTCAACCTGTCGAGGCCGCGCTGGTACTGGTTCGACGAAGAGCCGGTCAACGTGTCGCAGAGCATCCGCCTTTCCTATCAGCCGCTCACGAACGAATATCGTGTATCGACGGGCGGGCTGCAATTGCGTTTCGCATCGCTCAACGAGGCGCTCGCGGTCATCAGGCACGTGACCTCGTGGCACGTGATCGACCGGAACCAGGTGCGTGGCGGCGAAACCTATACCGCATCGGTGCGCATGCAGCTCGACATCGCACTCATGCCCAAGCCGTTCCAGATCGACGCGGTGAATAACCGCGACTGGAACCTTTCCTCGGACTGGAAGCGTTTTACTTTTACGGCGGCAGAACGTGCGAAATAGATTTCGACGCGGCCGCACGGACATGAAGAGTCTCATCGTCCGCTTGCTGGTCTCCACGGTGGCGCTCACGGCGGTTCTGCTGCTCGTGATGCTCGCGCTCGCGAGTGCGAACACGGAATTCTTCGACCGCTACTACGGCTGGCTCTATGCCGCGAACGTTGCGGTGGCGGTCGTCTTCATGCTGATCGTCATCGCCCTGTTCATCATCATCGTGTCGCGGGTCAGGCAAGGGCGCTTCGGCACGCGATTGCTCGCGAAGCTCGCGTTGATCTTCGCGCTCGTCGGCGTCGTGCCGGGCGTGATCATCTACGTGGTGTCCTACCAGTTCGTGTCGCGCAGTATCGAATCGTGGTTCGACGTGAACGTCGAGACGGCGCTGTCATCGGGCCTGACGCTCGGCCGCGGCATGCTCGAAACCTCGCTCGCCGATTTCAAGGGACGCGGCCGGCAGATGAGCGATCAGCTCGCGAGCGCCGATCCATCGAGTCTCACGCTATCGCTCTTGCGCCTGCGCGATCAATACGGCGTGCAGGACGCAGTCGTGTTCGAGCGCCCGCGCGATCAGTACAACCGCGAGGATCTCGCGTCGAACAACAGTTCGCTGCGCGTGCCGGGGCTTCGCACGGTCGCGCAGGCGTCGGGCAATTACTACGCCCTGCTGCCGACCAACGAGCCGACCAGCGCGATGCTGAGGGAGGCGCAGGATCATCCGTATGGCGCGATCGAAGGCGAGATAGACGGCGATCCGAAATCGAATGGACCGAAGGGCGCGCTGCGTCTGCGCGTGGTCACGAAGATTCCGGATCCCACGACCACGACCGAATTCCAGCATGTCGATCGCTTTCTGCAGATCGAGCAGCCCGTGAGTCAGGAGCTCGCGCGCAATGCCGACGCCGTGCAGCGCGCGTATCGCGAGTATCAGGAAAAGCGGCTCGGGCGCACGGGCTTGCGCAAGATGTATATCGGCACGCTGACGCTCGCGCTCTTCCTCGCGACCTTCATCGCGATGATGCTCGCGCTCGCGCTCGGCAATCAGCTCGCGCGGCCGCTGTTCCTGCTCGCGCAAGGCACGAAAGAAGTGGCCGAAGGCGACTACACGCCCAAGCGAGAGATCAATTCGCGCGACGAACTGGGCTTTCTCACGCAGTCCTTCAACGCGATGACGCGCCAGCTTTCCGAGGCGCGCGCGGCGGTCGAGAACAATCGCGTCGCGCTGGAGCATTCGAAGGCGTATCTCGAAAGCATCCTTGCGAATCTGACGGCGGGCGTGTTCGTGTTCGACCGGCAGTTCCGCTTGACCACCGCGAATCGCGGCGCGGAGCGCATCTTCCGCCAGCCGTTCAACGCGTTGCTCAATCAGCCGCTCGATCAGATCGGCGTGCTCGCCGAACTCGGCGCGATGGTGAAGAAGGCCTTCGCCGAACGCGATGCGGCCGAGGTCGGCAGCGGACATCCGCTTGGCGATCGAGGCCACTGGCAGCAGCAGGTCGCCGTGTCGGTGCCCGGCGAGAACGAGCCGCTCACGCTCCTCGTGCGCGGCACGCAGTTGCTGAGCGTGACCGAAAGCGATGCCGACGATGCCGAAACGACCGGCTACGTCGTCGTGTTCGATGACATCTCGGACGTGATCTCCGCGCAGCGCTCGGTCGCGTGGGGCGAAGTCGCGCGGCGTCTCGCGCACGAGATCAAGAATCCGCTCACGCCGATTCAGCTTTCCGCCGAACGCTTGCAGATGAAGCTCGCGGACAAGCTCGCGCCGCCCGACGCGGAGGTGCTCAAGCGAGCGTCGACGACCATCGTCAATCAGGTGCAGGCGATGAAGCAGATGGTCGACGACTTCCGCGAATACGCGCGCACGCCGCCCGCGGTGCTCGGCAATCTGCAACTGAACGATCTCGTCGCGGAAGTGCTGACGTTGTACGGCATCGAAGATGGCAAGACGCCGATCAAGGTGGATCTCGCGAAGCTGCCCGTGATTCGCGGTGACGCGACGCAGATCCGCCAGGTGATCCACAACCTGTTGCAGAACGCGCAGGACGCGGTGGCGGATGTCGCGGAGCCACGCGTGCTGCTCGAAACGAGGACAGTAGAATATGGCGAGCCCGATGCATCGGGTCATGCGCGTGTCGCGGTTCGCCTCACTGTCTCGGATAACGGCTCGGGTTTTCCGGCGCGAATCCTTTCGCGTGCTTTCGAGCCTTACGTGACGACCAAGGCGAAGGGCACGGGCCTGGGACTTGCAACGGTGAAGAAGATCGTCGACGAGCACGGCGCGCGCATCGACATACGCAACCGCTCGAAGACAGCGGATGTGATCGAAGGCGCGCAGATATCGATTCTGTTTCTACAACTCGCGGACGATACCGCGGCGCCCGGCGCAACGCCTCCGGCGGCCGGTGCGGCGGCGAATCACGGAACGACAAAAGCAACAGTGCAGACAAGGGCAGCGTAAATGGCAACCATCCTGGTGGTAGACGATGAAATGGGGATCCGGGAACTGCTCTCCGAGATCCTGAGCGACGAAGGCCACGTTGTTGATGTAGCGGAAAACGCGCAGCATGCGCGCGACTATCGCCTGCAGCAAACGCCCGACCTCGTTTTGCTCGACATCTGGATGCCCGATACCGACGGCGTGACCCTGCTCAAGGAGTGGGCCGCGCAGGGCAAGCTCACGATGCCGGTCATCATGATGTCGGGTCACGCGACCATCGACACGGCTGTCGAAGCGACGAAGATCGGCGCGCTCAACTTCCTCGAGAAGCCGATCGCGCTACAGAAGCTCCTGAAGGCCGTCGAGCAGGGGCTCGCGCACGGCACCGCAGCGGCGCCCGTGACGACGCTAGCCAAGCCTCCGGCGAGCGCGATGGCATCGGGGGTGCCTGTGGCGGCCGCGCTGCCGACGGCGTCGGCGCTGAACGCATCGGGCGAAGCGGGAGCGGGCGGCGCGACGCAGAATCAGGCGGGGCAGACGGCATCCATCTCGTTCGATATCCCGTTGCGCGATGCACGCGATGCGTTCGAGCGCGCGTACTTCGAGTATCACCTGGCGCGCGAGAACGGCAGCATGACGCGCGTCGCCGAGAAGACGGGGCTCGAGCGCACGCATCTCTATCGCAAGCTCAAGCAACTGGGCGTCGATCTCGGAAAGAACAAGAACGAGGTCTGAGCAAAATGCTCCGAACATTTTCAGAAAAAATGTGTGGAGGGGCTTGAGGGGCGAAAATGAGTCTGCTATAGTTTCACCTCTTCGTTGGCCCGGTAGCTCAGTTGGTAGAGCAGCGGATTGAAAATCCGCGTGTCGGTGGTTCGATTCCGCCCCAGGCCACCAGAATGCAAGAAGCCCGAGAGTGTCATCGCTCTCGGGCTTTTTCATTTTCCATATGCAAAAGCGGGCACGTTCGATTGAGCGAAACGTGCCCGCTTTTTTCCACTATACGATCCTCACCTTGGATTCGCCGCGACGAAGTTCTTGAACGCCGCGTAGGCCGCTTTCTGCGTCTTGCCGTCGTTCTTCAGAAGGCCATATGCGCCTTCGCCGCCGGCGGGATCGTCGTACAGCTCGTACGTCTGGATCGCCTGGATGTTGTACTTCGACGCCACCGCGACGAACTCCGCCATCATCTTGTTGCCGACGAGGTAGGCCGCGATCTGCTGTTCGCTGCCGAGCCATGGGCGCACGCCGAATTCGTTGATCCAGATCGGCTTGCCCATCTGCTGCAGCGCCGCGAGCACGTCGTGACAACCCGTGCCGCCACATGCGTTCGTGATGTCGCCCATATCCGAGTACCAGTGCCACGCGGTGATGTCCCAGTTCACGACCGGATGACCCGTCGTGCCGTCGGGCTGCGTGCCGTTGGCGAGCATCTGATCGAGGCCGTAATGCATCCACGTGCCGCCGCCCATGATGATCTTGCCGTTCGGATCGACTGACTTCACGCCAGCGATCATCCCGCGAATCACGCCGCGCGCGATCTGGAATTTGGTGTTGTCGAATTGCTGCCCATAAACGCCGTCGACGTTGCTGCTGATCGCGCTGGCGTCGAGTTCGTTCGTCACTTCGTAGTACGGGTACTGGTACGAGGTCGCCGTCCAGACGCCGAGTTGATAACCCGCGTTGTAGGCATCGGTCTCGCTGGAGAAGGCGAGGCTCATCAACATCACCGGATACACGGTTACGCCGCCTGCCGCCATTGTTTTCGCGATGCCCGCGAGCTTGTTCGCAGTCCCCTGGCTGTACACCTCGTTTCGATACAGCTTCACGCCGAGATCCTGCAGCTGTGAGAGTTGCAAAGCCGGGCTGGAGAGGTCGTAGGCGCCGCCCTCATTGTTGTGCCCATTCGCGCCGTAAAAGATCGAGGTGGCCGACGTCGCATTCTTCACGACGACGTTCACGTTCTGCACCGTGCGTGTGGCGCCTTTGGCGTCGGTGGCCGTGATTTGCCATGTGTGCGTGCCGTTGGTCTGACTCGTCGTGTTGACGGTCGTCGAGAACGCCCCGTTCGAGGGCGTTGCATCAGGCGCGACCTTGTTGCCGGTGGTCATGTCGACGACGGAGACTTTCGTCCAAGTCGTGCCCGCCGTCCCTTTCACCGTCGCGGTGCCGGAAACGGCGGTGTTCACTGTTGGCGAGGTGACGGCGAAAGCGGTTGTATTGCGGTTCGCTGCGGCTGCTGCTGCGGTGGAGGCGGTATCGAAGGCGTCGCTACTACCGCCGCCGCAGGCGCCGAGCAGCAAGCTGGCCGCGACTGCAACGGCGAACAGGCTCGCTCTTGGGACGGAAAGGGCGCCGACAGTGCAGTCGGCATGAATGTTGGTCTGAATGTAATTTTTCATTGTTCGTAGTGCTAATCGGGTAGTTGGCGTCAACAAAAATGGGTGCGATCGCCGGAGCGCCGCGAGAAGGGCGGATCGGAGACGGACCTGCGGCCCCGCGTAACCCTGCGGGAGGGTTTGAAAATCAATCTTCGTTATGCGAATCAATTGGCCGCGTGAATGCCCCGGGCGGCGCGTACGAAAAGCGGCGCGTGGTCCGAAATCGCGCTATGGATGAGCTAGCTATGCAACCGGACGAATTGCTGGTCTCGTTATTAGTTCAGACGATTCAATTGTCTGTATAACGACCGGTTGTCCGTTGGGTTGAGGGAGATTTCCAGAAATTGCCGATCCGACCGTGTTGTTTGCGGCAATTTGTTCCGTTTGCAGGGTGTTGCGGCAAGATTGAAAGTGCTGGCCGCGACGGCGCGCGCCGAGCTCGGCGAACACCCGTGCTCCGTGCTAAAATTCCCGCCGAATTAAGGACTTGCCTCGTCCTCGGACCCGCAAGTCCTTTTCTTTTCGACGCTCCGAATCGCTCGTGTGACGCGCCGGAATCCTTCACCCGGCGCTCGTTCATCCGTCTCGTACTCCGCTATCGGCGGCATAAAGGGCGTGCGCGTCCGGGCGAAGGTCGCCGGCCTATACTGGACTCGCGGGCGTCGCGCCCGTGCCGCTCATGGCGAAGTCCGGTCATTCCGACAGCCAGTGCGGCGTGCGACGCCAATCTCATTCACGGAGTACGGAGTTTTCACGGTGACTCGGATAGACGCTAAAGACAGCGCGCTCGTGCTGTTTTCCGGCGGCCAGGACTCGGCCACGTGCCTTGCCTGGGCGCTTGATCGCTACAAGACGGTAGAGACGCTCGGGTTCGACTATGGACAGCGTCATCGCGTGGAACTCGAATGCCGCGACGGCTTCCGTGCCGCGATCGCGCGCGAGTTTCCGCAGTGGACGGAGCGCCTGGGCGAAGATCACATGATCGATCTGTCCGTGCTCGGCGCGATCAGCGATACCGCAATGACGCGTGAGATCGAAATCCAGGCGAACGCGAGCGGCTTGCCCAATACGTTCGTGCCGGGCCGCAATTTGCTGTTCATGACGATTGCCGCGGCGGTGGCGTACCGGCGCGGGCTGAAGGTGCTGGTTGGCGGCATGTGCGAAACGGACTTTTCCGGCTATCCGGATTGCCGCGACGACACGATGAAGGCGCTCCAAGTCGCGCTCAATCTCGGGATGGAAACGCGCTACGCGCTGGAAACGCCGCTGATGTGGCTCGACAAGGCCGACACCTGGCGGCTTGCGGAAACGCTCGGCGGCGAACCGCTCGTCGAACTGATCCGCGTCGAAACGCACACGTGTTATGTCGGCGAGCGCGCCGAACTGCACGACTGGGGCTTCGGCTGCGGTCAGTGCCCGGCATGCAAGCTGCGCAAGCGCGGCTACGAGGCGTATCGCGCGGGCGAGCAGGTCACCACCGCGCCGGTTTGATTTTTACGACACGTTTTACGAGGCAGGCAGAGCAGTCATGACGTACGCGGTAAAGGAAATTTTCTACACGTTGCAGGGCGAGGGCGCCAATGCCGGGCGCCCGGCCGTGTTCTGCCGTTTCGCGGGCTGCAATCTGTGGTCGGGGCGCGAGGAAGATCGCGCGGACGCCGTCTGCCAGTTTTGCGACACCGATTTCGTCGGCACGGACGGCGAGAACGGCGGCAAGTACAAGACGCCGGCGGAACTCGTCGCGAAGATCGCATCGTTGTGGCCGGAAGGCGCGGCGCACAGATTCGTCGTGTGTACGGGCGGCGAGCCGATGCTGCAGATCGATCAGCCTTTCGTCGACGCGCTGCATGAAGCCGGCTTCGAAATGGCGATCGAGACGAACGGCTCGCTGCCCGTGCTCGAGAGCATCGACTGGATTTGCGTGAGCCCGAAAGCCGATGCGCCGCTCGTCGTCACGAAGGGCAACGAACTGAAGGTTGTCGTCCCGCAGGACAACCAGCGACTGGCGCAATACGAGAAGCTCGACTTCGACTACTTTCTCGTACAGCCAATGGACGGCCCGTCGCGCGACATCAACACGAAGCTGGCGATCGACTGGTGCAAGCGCCATCCGAAGTGGCGCCTGTCGATGCAGACGCACAAATATTTGAACATCCCCTGATAAGACGGTCAGCCGACGTGCAGACGATTACCCGAAAACTCGAATTCGATGCGGGCCACCGCATCCCCGATCACCGCAGCCAGTGCCGCAATCTGCACGGGCATCGCTATGTGCTCGAGATCACGCTGCAAGGCGATCTCGTCGACGTGGAAGGCGCGCCCGACCGCGGCATGGTGATGGACTTCGCCGACGTGAAAGCGCTCGCGATGGAGCATCTCGTCAACAAGTGGGATCACGCGTTCATCGTCTATGAAGGCGATGTCAAAGTGCGCGAATTCCTGCACACGCTGGCGGATCACAAGACCGTCGTGCTGGATCGCATTCCGACCGTCGAGAACCTGGCGGCGGTTGCGTTCAACATCCTCGCCGCAGTCTACGATGCACATTACGGCGTCAACCTCAAGCTGAAGCGCGTGCGTCTTTTCGAAACGCCGAACTGCTGGGCCGACGTCGAGCGCGGCTAATCTTCGGCGCGCGCCCGGCCCGGAGCAGGCCCGGCGCGCGCGCGTGCGTCACGGTATGATCGTCCGATGAGTCGCCCACCTCCGAGGCGACGAGACACGGAGCGCACGCATGCCGTCACTTCTGCCATCGTTTTCATCGCTGCGGCCGCGCGCGGCCGTCCTTCGATCTCTCGAAGGAGCCGCGCGATGAGCACGTTCACCAATCCCCTCAAGCAGCGCTTTTCAGAATCGGGCACCCTCTTCGGACTGTGGCTGTCGCTCGGCAGCGCCGATGCCGCCGAAGCGCTCGCGCACGCGGGCTTCGACTGGCTGTGCATCGACATGGAGCATTCGCCGAACGATAGCGCCGACGTCGTCGCTCAACTGCGGGCGATCGCCGCCGCGCATCTGCCGAGCGAGCCGATCGTGCGTGTGCCGGCCAACGAGGGCTGGCTCGTCAAACGCGCGCTCGACGCGGGCGCGCGCACGCTGATGTTCCCGAACGTGCAATCGGCCGAAGAGGCGGCGCGCATCGTGCGGCTCACGCAGTATCCGACCGAAGCGGCGCTGCACGGCTTGCGCGGCGTCGCGGGCGCGGTGCGCGCGGCGGCATACGGCATGCGGCGCGACTACATGGCGAGCGCGAATGCGCAGATTGCGACGATCGTGCAGATCGAATCGGTGGCGGCGCTCGAAGCGGTCGATGAGATCGCCGCGACGCCGGGCGTCGATTGTCTGTTCATCGGGCCGGCGGATCTGGCGGCGAGCCTCGGTCATCTCGGCGACGGCAAGCATCCGGATGTGCAGGCGGCGATCACGAAGATCGTCGACGCCGCGAATCGCGCGGGCATCGCGAGCGGCATCTTCGCGCTCGATGCGGCGAGCGCGAAGCAATACGCGCAGGCGGGCATCAAGCTCGTCGCGATCGGCGCGGATGTGATGTGGCTGTTGAAGGCGACGCGTCAGGCGTTGCAGGAGGCGCGAACATGAAAACCGTCGTGGCGTCGGTGGTCGCCGCGGTGATTCTGTCGATATCGATCGGCGCGGCGCACGCCGACAACGCGCCGAAGTCGGCCGATATCGCCACGCAAAACGCCGTCGCCGACTACAACGCGGGCAATCTCGTCGCGGCGCGCTCCGAGTTCCGGCGCGCCGCGCAGAAGGGCAGCCGCCTTGCCCAATTCAATTACGCGATGATGCTGCTCAACGGCGAGGGCGGCCCGGTGGACGTGCCGGAAGGCAAGAAATGGTTGCGCCGCGCAGCCGATGCCAACATGACCCACGCGCAATATGTGTACGGCAAGATGTACGACGATGGACAGTTCGTCGAGAAAGACCCGGCGGAGGCGCATCGCTGGTTCCTGCGCGCGGCGAATCAGGGACACGTGCAGGCCGAACTCGCGCTCGCCAATCAGTTTCTCGATGGACGCGGCACCACGCGCGATAACACGCAGGCGTTCACCTGGTACAAGAAGGCCGCGCAAGGCGGCGACATGACGGCGCAATACGTCGCGGGTTCGTTCTATGAGCGCGGCGGTGATGGCGTCGAGCGCAACCTGAACGTTGCGCGCGCCTATTACGCTGCGGCGGCGGCGCAGGGCGATCCGGCCGCCAAGCTGAAATATCTGCAGTTGAGCGCAGAACTGGAGCAGCAAAAGCCGCAGTGACGAGGACGGCGCGCGCTAACTCTGCATCAACCGCTTTTGACGAGCGACGCTCATGATCAGCCCAACCGCGACGCCGAGCGTCGTCAACGCGGTTCCGCCGTAACTCATGAACGGAAGCGGCACGCCGACCACGGGCAGAATGCCGCTCACCATGCCGATATTGACGAACGCGTAAGTAAAGAACGCGAGCGTGAGCGATCCGGCCAATAATCGCCCGAAGAAAGTGGCGCCGTTCGCCGCGATGAAGAGCCCGCGCGCGATGAGCGCCATATAAAGGAAGAGCAGCACGAGCCCGCCCGCGAGCCCGAACTCCTCGGAGAAGACGGCGAAAATGAAGTCGGTGTGCTTTTCGGGGATGAATTCGAGGTGCGCCTGCGTGCCCTTCAACCAGCCTTTCCCGAACGTGCCGCCCGAACCGATCGCGATCACCGCCTGAATCGTGTGGAAGCCTTTGCCGAGCGGATCGGAAGTCGGGTCGAGCAGCGTGCAGATGCGGTGCTTTTGATAGTCGTGCATCATCGGCCAGACCACATCCGGCTGGCAGATCTTGTCCTGAAACACCGCGATGCTCGCGACCGCAATGACGGCTGCGATCAGCACGGGCAGGATGAGCTTGAAACTCAGCCCGGCGAAATAGATGACGAACATGCCCGCCGCGAACACGAGCACCGCGGTGCCCAGATCCGGCTGCTTCGCGATCAGCCCGACCGGCAGCAACAGAATGACAAAGCCGACGATGTAATCCCACCAGCGGACATTGCTTTCGCGCTTCTGGTAGTACCAGGCGAGCATCAGCGGCATCGCGATCTTCATGATTTCGGATGGCTGGATCACCACGCCGACATTGAGCCAGCGTTTCGCGCCCTTGCGCGTCAGCCCGAACGCGGCGACCGCGACCAGCAACGCGACGCCGACGGTGTAGAGCGGCACGGCGAAGCGCATCAGCATCTGCGGCGGGATGTTGGCGAGCACCCACATCAGACCGAAGGTCAGCATGATGTTGCGCAACTGGTCCTCGACACGCCCAGGCATGTCGAGGCTCGCGCTGTACAGCGTCACGATGCCGACGCCGAGCAGCAGGAACACGATGAGCGCGAGCGGCTTGTCGAAGCCCGCGAACATGCGCTTGGCGCGGTCCAGCAGCTCCCGCTTGTCGAATTGCATGTGCAGTTGCATGGCGGTTTCCTTTACTCGTCGATGCCGCCGGACGGCGCGAGAACGCGCACGCCGTCGTTTTCATTGCCGCGCACCATCGAAGGCGTCGGCTCCGTCGGGCGCTTTTTCGGCGCGGGCGTGCGGCCAGGCGTGGAGGCGGGCAGTGCCGCAGCAGGCGCTGCGGGCGTCGCCGATGCGGCGCGCGGCGCCGACGCTTTCGGTGTGGAAGCAGGAAGCGCCGGCGCGGAAGCCGCTTTCGCGACTGCGGGATTCGACGCAGCCTGAGGCGAAAACGCCGGCGACGAATTCGCGACGGACGCAGGCAACGCGATGGCGGCGGGCGGTTGCGTGCCGCCGATCGTCGGCAGGCCGGCGTCTGTCGTCGCCGAGGCCGCCGCCGCGACAGCGGCCGCCTCCGCGCCTGGCTTCAGACGATCGATCAGATAATAGTCGAGCACCTTGCGCGCGATCGGTCCTGCGGATTCAGCGCCCCAGCCGCCGTTCTCGACGATCAGCGCAAGTGCGATCTTCGGCTGTTCCGCCGGCGCGAACGCGATGAACAGCGCGTGATCGCGCAGATGCTCCGCGAGCGCGTGTCCTTTGTAGTTCGACCCCTGCAGCGAATAGACCTGCGCCGTGCCGGTCTTGCCGGCCGCCTGGTACGGCGCGCCCGCGAACACCTTCGCCGCCGTGCCGCTGGTGACGACGCCTTCCATCGCCCGCTTGATGAAATCCACGTCCTTCTGCTGCACGGCGATCTTGTCGCTCGGATCGCGTACGACGGCGCGCGTCGCCTTCGAGATCGGATTTTCGATATCGCGCACGAGGTGCGGCTTCATCACGACGCCGTTGTTCGCGAGCGTCGCGGTAGCGTGCGCGAGTTGCAGGATCGTGAACGAGTTATAGCCCTGGCCGATGCCCAGGCTGATCGTTTCGCCTTCGTACCAGCGCTGCTGCTCGGGCTTGCGGTACGCCTTGCGCTTCCATTCCGTCGACGGCAGGATGCCGCGCGCCTCGCCCGCGATATCGATGCCGGTGATCTGCCCGAAACCCCACGGCTTCATGAAGCCGGCCATCGCGTTCACGCCGAGATCGCGCGCGAGCATGTAGAAGTACGTGTCGTTCGATACGACGATCGCGCGGTTCATGTCCACCCAGCCCTGGCCCGAGCGCACGTCGTTGCGGAACGTGTGGCCGCCGAACGTGAAGTAGCCCGGATCCTGGAAGCCCCAGCCCGGCGTGCGCTTGTGCAGCGTCAGCGCGGCGAGCGCCATGAACGGCTTGTAGGTCGAGCCGGGCGGATACGTGCCGTGCAGCGGACGATTCAGCAGCGGGTGGTCCGACGAATTGTTGAGCGCGTCCCACGTCTGCTGATCGATGCCGTCGACGAACGAATTCGGATCGAAGCTCGGCGCGGACACGAACGCGAGCACGTCGCCGGTGGAAGGCTCGATCGCGACGAGCGCGCCGCGCTTGCCCGCGAACGCCTGCTCGGCGACCTGCTGCAAGCCGATATCCAGCGAGAGTTGAAGGTTGTTGCCCGGCGTCGCCTGCGTGCGCGACATGGTGCGCACCGGGCGCCCGCCCGCCGTGACTTCCACTTCCTCGAAACCCGTCAGTCCGTGCAACTCGGTTTCGTAACTCTGCTCGACCCCGATCTTGCCGACGTAATCGGTGCCCTTGTAGTTGTTGGCGTCGACGCGCGGATCGTAATGATCCGAGCTTTGGTCGTTGGCGTCGCTCGCGTCGTCGATGCGCTCCTGATCGCGCTGCGAAATCCGTCCGATATACCCGATCACGTGCGCGGCAGTCGTGCCCAGCGGATATTGGCGGAACAGTCGCGCGCGCACCTCGACGCCCGGGAAGCGATAGCGCTGCGCGGTGAACTTCGCGACTTCCTCGTCGGTGAGACGCGTGCGGATCGGCAGGCTTTCGAAATTCTTCGAGTCTTCGAGCAGCTTCTTGAAACGGCGACGGTCGCGTGCGTCGATCGGAATGACTTGCGAGAGCTCGTCGATGGTTTCGTCGAGCGTGCCGTTGATCTTCGAACGCGTGATTTCCAGCGTGTACGCGGAGTAGTTCTTCGCCAGCACGACGCCGTTGCGGTCGGTGATGATGCCGCGGTTCGGCACGATCGGCGCAACGGAAATGCGGTTCTCGTTCGCCTGCAACGAGTATTTGCTGAAATGCCAGACCTGCAGATAGAGAAAGCGCAGCCCGATCAGACCGAAGCAGACGAACACGAACAGTCCCGCCGCCGCGACGCGCAGGCGGAACTTCGACAACTGTTGCTCGGTGTTCTTTATTTCGGTCATGCAGCTTTCGCGGTGTACTCGCGATTCAAGTGTAGTTCGCGCGCGGCGGTTTATTCGATGACCCGGCGCCGCGCGGCAAGACTCAGATTGGACGCGTGTCGTCCGGGTCGGCGGCGCGGCGCTGCGGCATCAGCAAGAGAAAGCTCGCGATCGGCCAGAGCAGCGCCTCGACGAATCCGTTGACCGGATAACTCCAGCCGGGGAACGCCGCGCCCGTCATCAGGCGGATGATGAAGGGCACGAGATGCGCGCCGACGAGGAGCGGCGCGACGACGAACATCTGCACGGGCAGCGTCATCCACAACACGCGGCGGTGAATGGTGATCGCGCCGTACGAAAGAAGCGTGTAAGCCAGCGCGTGTTCGCCGAGCAGATTCGCGTTGTGCACATCCATCAGAATGCCGAGCATGAACGCGATGCCCATGCCGACCTTGCGCGGCTGATGCACATTCCAGAACAGCAGTACGAGCGCCACGAAATCCGGCACGCCGATGAGCCGTCCCCACGGCATCAGGTTCAGCAGAAACGCAGCAGCCAGACTGAACGTGATGAAGTACGGATTGACTGGCTGGAGGATGTATTGCGGGCGGTTCATCGCGCGGCTCCCGAGGATGCGGGTTTCGGCGCATGCGCCTTCTTCGACGGCTTCGCCGCCGCGCCCGATGCCGCCTTGGGCGAGGCCGCTTTCGCCGGCGCAGCCTCAGCGGGCTTTGCGGGTGCAGCCGCCGCAGCCGCGGAGCCCGGCGCCGGAGCGGACGCGCCTGCCGCGGCCGAAGCGCCGCTCGCGCCCGCTGCCGCCGCAGCCTTCGGCGCGGCCTTCTTCTTGCCCTTGTTTTCCTTCGCTTCCTTCGCAGCCGCAGCCGCTTCGACTTCGATCGGATTCGGCGGCACGTTGACGTTGTAATGCAGCACGAGTAACTGACGCGCGCCACGCACTGCCGCGATCGGCACGCACACGACGCGCGCGAACGCCGTGTCGGCCTGCTTGTCGACGCGTAGCACCTTCGCGACCGGCAGTCCCGGCGGATAGATGCCGTCGAGACCGCTCGTGACGAGTTCATCGCCGGCTTGCACGTCGGCGCTGATCGGCACGAAGCGCAGATCGAGCGTGTCGCCCTTGGGCGTCCCGTAGATCACGCTGCGCAAGCCGGTGCGCGCGATCTGAACGGGCACGGCCTGATCCTTGTCGGTGAGCAGCGTGACTTCCGATTGCAGCGGAAACACGCGCGTCACCTGGCCGATCACACCGTCTTCGGTGACGACCGGCGCGCCGTCCTGGATATTTTGCTGCGAACCTTTGCCGATCACGACTTTCTGCGTAAACGGATCGCGCGTGTCGTACTGAATTTCGGCGGGCGTTTCGTCGGTGGTGGCGCGCGATTGGAGATTGAGCAGCGCGCGCAGATGCGCGTTTTCGATGGCGAGCTGCGCCGCATCGCCGGCCTTCACGGACAATTCCAGATTCTTGTTGGCGAGCTTCGCGTTTTCGCTGCGCAGCGTCGCGCTCGTCACGGCGAGATCGGCCGCGCCCATGAAGATGTCGCGCGGCACCAGCGCTGCGCGCTGCAACGGATAGAGCCCCGCGCCGAGCATTCCGCGAACGATTTCCAGCGTGCTGTAGCGAGCATCCGAAATGAGCAGGGCGATCGCGAGCACCACGAAGAAAATCAGGCGCGCGAGCGCGGAGGGGCCTTGCTTGAAAAGGGGCGGCGGACTGTATTCCATGGTCGGCGCCGAGGGCGTGAACGGATGGATCGATGCTGCAGGTTTTTTCGCCGATGGCGAAGCCTGCCCTACGCAGTTTCGACAACGGCCCGGACAGATGCCGGGCCGTGCGCCCGCCGCGTTATGCGGGTGCGTTTAGCTGTCGCGTCGAAGACCATTCAGCCTCAAGGGAAGAAGAGCGATAGCCTTCAGCAGGGAGATCACTCGTACGAGAAGATGCTGCCGAGCTTGTCCATGCGCTCGAGCGCCATGCCCGAGCCACGCACCACGCAAGTCAGCGGATCTTCGGCGACGAGCACCGGGAGGCCGGTTTCTTCGGCGAGCAGGCGGTCGAGGTCGCGCAGGAGCGCGCCACCGCCCGTCAGCATCATGCCGCGCTCGGCGATGTCCGCGCCGAGTTCCGGCGGCGTCTGTTCCAGCGCGATCTTCACCGACGACACGATCTGATTCAGCGGGTCCGTCAGTGCTTCAAGAATTTCGTTGCTCGAAATGGTGAAGCTGCGCGGAATGCCTTCGGACAGATTGCGGCCCTTGACTTCCATTTCCTTCACTTCGGAGCCCGGGAACGCTGAACCGATTTCCTTCTTGATGGCCTCGGCGGTTTGCTCGCCGATCAGCATGCCGTAATTGCGGCGGATGTAGTTGACGATGGCCTCGTCGAACTTGTCGCCGCCCACACGTACCGAGCCCTTGTACACGATGCCGCCCAGCGAGATGACGCCGACTTCCGTCGTGCCGCCGCCGATGTCGACGACCATCGAGCCCGTCGCTTCCGAGACCGGCAGGCCGGCGCCGATTGCAGCGGCCATGGGCTCTTCGATCAGATAGACCTGCGACGCGCCCGCGCCGTGTGCGGCTTCCTTGATCGCGCGGCGCTCGACCTGCGTGGAGCCGCACGGGACGCAAATGATGATGCGCGGCGACGGCGAGAACATGCGGGATTCGTGAGCGGTCTTGATGAACTGCTTGATCATCTGCTCGGTGACGGTGAAGTCGGCGATCACGCCGTCCTTCATCGGGCGGATGGCCTCGATGTTGCCCGGCACTTTGCCGAGCATCTGCTTGGCTTCCTTGCCGACCGCCTGAATGGTCTTCTTGCCGTTGGGGCCGCCTTCCTGGCGAATCGAAACGACCGAAGGCTCGTCGAGGACGATGCCTTTGCCGCGCATGTAGATCAGCGTGTTGGCGGTGCCGAGGTCAATCGCCAGGTCGTTGGAGAAATAGCTGCGCAAAAAACCGAACATTCAAAAATCCTGTCTCGCTGGGTGGCCGTTCGTCGCGAGGAGCGCCGGGGACGGCAGCGGAAAAAATAACGGTTTGCCCGGACGGCGAACGCTCGCCGCGAAGTGCAAATCCGGGAAGAAATCTACCGCAGAATGGAACGCCGTACGCAAACGTTTCTCACAATTCAATGATTCAGGGAGAAAGCCGCTGACAAGCCGATCCAGGGGTGAGTCGAACGTGTAATGATACCTTATAATTTGCGGGTATCTATAGGAAAAGGATGGCACTTTTTGCCATCGCCAGGCCTGCTTCCGAGGGCTCCTTTCAATATCGTAACTGGCTGTCGCAGCGCAGGTTTTCGAATTGAGGCTGCCCACGCTTTCTCCGGTGATTCCATGTCTTTGACCCTGACCGACGTAAAACGCATCGCGCACCTCGCGCGGCTCGAATTGCCCGACCACGAAGCCGAACCCACGCTCGCGCGTCTCAACGATTTTTTCGGCCTTGTCGAGCAGATGCAGGCCGTCGATACGACCGGCATCGAACCGCTCGCGCATCCGATCGAGCAGATCGAGGAAGTCGCGCTGCGTCTGCGTGACGACGCTGTCTCAGAGCGCGTCGAGCGCGAAGAGTTCCAGCGTTGCGCGCCTGCCGTGCAGGACGGGCTCTATCTCGTGCCGAAGGTGATCGAATAAGGCGCTTCGTGCGCCCACCAAGTGACATTGCGCGCGGATCGAATGCCCGCGCTCATCAGGGAACTGCAATGCATCAAAAAAGCTTGACCGAACTGCGCGCGGCGCTCGACTCGAAGGAAGTCTCCGCGGTCGAACTGGCGCAGTCGTATCTGCAACGCATCGAGGGCGCGAAGGCGCTGAACGCGTTCATCGGCGTCGATCCCGAGCTCACGCTCGAGCAGGCGAAAGCCGCCGACGCGCTCATCGCCCAAGGCAATGCCGGCGCGCTCACGGGCCTGCCGATCGCGCACAAGGACGCGTTCGTCACGCGCGGCTGGGCCTCGACGGCCGGCTCGCACATGCTCGAAAACTACGCGAGCCCGTTCGATGCGACCGTCGTCGATCGCCTGAAGCACGCCGGCATGGTGTGCCTCGGCAAGACCAACATGGACGAGTTCGCGATGGGCTCGTCCAACGAGAATTCGTACTTCGGCGCGGTGAAGAATCCGTGGGATCCGAAGGCGGTGCCGGGCGGCTCGTCGGGTGGCTCGGCCGCGGCCGTGGCCGCGCGTCTCGCGCCCGCCGCGACCGGCACCGACACCGGCGGCTCGATCCGCCAGCCCGCGTCGTTCACCGGCATCACGGGCATCAAGCCGACCTACGGCCGCGTGTCGCGTTACGGGATGATCGCGTTCGCATCGTCGCTGGATCAGGGCGGCCCGATGGCGCAAACCGCGCACGACTGCGCGCTGCTGCTCAACGCGATGGGCGGCTTCGACGAGCGCGACTCGACCAGCCTGCAGCGTGAGAACGAAGACTACACGCGCTATCTCGGCAAGACGTGGAACGGCGGGGACGCGGCCAAGCCGCTCGCCGGCCTGCGCATCGGCATGCCGAAGGAGTACTTCGGCGCCGGGCTAGCCGAGGACGTCCGCGCCGCCATCGACGCGGCATTGAAGCAATACGAAGCGCTCGGCGCGACGCTCGTCGAAGTGTCGCTGCCGCAGACCGAGCTCTCGATTCCCGTGTACTACATCATCGCGCCGGCGGAGGCTTCGTCGAACCTGTCGCGTTTCGACGGCGTGCGCTACGGACATCGTGCGGCGCAGTACAAGGATCTGCTCGACATGTACAAGAAGTCGCGCGCGGAAGGCTTCGGGCCGGAAGTGAAGCGCCGGATTCTCGTCGGGACGTATGTGCTGTCGCACGGGTATTACGACGCGTACTACCTGCAGGCGCAGAAGATCCGCCGCATCATCGCGCGGGACTTTCAGGAAGCGTTCAAACAGTGCGACGTCATCATGGGGCCGGTCGCGCCGTCCGTCGCGTGGAATCTGGGCGAGAAGGCCGACGATCCCGTGCAGATGTATCTCGCGGATATCTACACGCTTTCCGTGAGCCTCGCGGGTCTGCCCGGCATGAGCGTGCCGTGCGGCTTCGGCGCGGGCGCGAACGCGGATCGCCCGGTCGGTCTGCAGATCATCGGCAACTATTTCAACGAAGCCCGGATGCTCCAGGTCGCCGACGCGTTCCAGCGTGCGACCGACTGGCACCGCAAGGCACCATCGGCATCGGGAGTGTGAACATGCAGTGGGAAGTCGTCATCGGTCTGGAAACGCACGCGCAGCTTTCCACCGTCTCCAAGATTTTCTCGGGCGCGCCGACGCAATTCGGCGCGAGCCCGAACTCGCAGGCGAGTCCTGTCGATCTCGCGCTGCCCGGCGTGCTGCCCGTGATGAACAAGGGCGCCGTGGAGCGCGCGATCCGCTTCGGCCTGTCGATCGGCGCGCACATCGCACCGCGCAGCATCTTCGCGCGCAAGAACTACTTCTATCCGGATCTTCCGAAGGGCTATCAGATCAGCCAGTACGAGATTCCGGTCGTGCAGGGCGGTCAGATCACGATCCAGGTTCCGGCCAACGAGAAGGCGGGCAAGGAAGCGTATTCGAAGACCATCAACCTGACGCGCGCGCACCTCGAAGAGGACGCGGGCAAGTCGCTGCACGAAGACTTCGCGGGCATGACGGGCATCGACCTGAACCGCGCGGGCACGCCGCTGCTCGAGATCGTCACGGAGCCGGAAATGCGCAGCGCGGCGGAAGCCGTTGCGTATGCGAAGGCGCTGCATGGCCTCGTCGTGTGGCTCGGCATTTGTGACGGCAACATGCAGGAAGGCTCGTTCCGTTGCGACGCGAACGTTTCGGTGCGGCCGGTCGGCCAGAAGGAATTCGGCACGCGCGCGGAGATCAAGAACCTGAACTCGTTCCGTTTTCTCGAAGAAGCGATCCAGTACGAAGTGCGCCGTCAGATCGAGCTGATCGAAGACGGCGGCACGGTGGTCCAGGAAACGCGTCTCTACGATCCGGACAAACGCGAAACGCGTTCGATGCGCAGCAAGGAAGACGCGCACGATTACCGCTATTTCCCGGATCCGGACCTGATGCCGCTCGTGATCGAATCGTCGTGGATCGAGCGCGTGAAGGGCGAAATGCCGGAGCTTCCGGCGGACATGCACAAGCGTTTCGTCGATACCTACGGCCTCACGCCGTATGACGCGGGCGTGCTGACGTCGTCGAAAGCGATGGCGTCGTACTTCGAGGCGCTCGTGCAGAAAGCGGGTTCGGCACAAGCGAAGATCGCCGCGAACTGGATGATGGGCGACGTCTCCGCGCAACTGAACCGCGAATCGCTCGACATCAGCGAATCGCCGGTTTCGAGCGCGCAACTCGCGCTGATTCTTCAACGCATCGCCGACGGCACCATCTCCAACAAGATCGCGAAGGAGATCTTCCAGACGATCTGGGACGAGAAGGCGACGGACGACGCGGCAGCGGATCGCATCATCGAGGCGAAGGGCCTGAAGCAGATTTCCGACACCGGCGCGCTCGAAGCAATCATCGACGAAGTGCTCGCGGCGAACCAGAAATCGGTCGAAGAATTCCGCGCGGGCAAGGAGAAGGCGTTCAACGCGCTGATCGGCCAGGCGATGAAGGCGACCAAAGGCAAGGCGAATCCGCAGCAGGTCAACGAACTGCTGAAGAAAAAGTTATCCTGATCGCTCCGTCCCGCACGGGATGAATGGGCTGCTGCCGGTCGAGCCCGGCAGCAGCCCGTTTTTCATTGGCGAACCAAGAACCAAAGAGACATGGCAAAGAAACCCGGACTCGACGACTTTCGCGTGCCTTTCTTCGACGCTGGCAAAAAGCTGAAGGCGTTCGACCTGAGCGCGATCGATCCGTCCGCGAAGCCGTTTTCCAGCGGCTCGAAAGATGAAGATCGCGAACGCCTCACGGCGATCGGCGTGCAACTCGACGACCTTCAGGAGAAACTCCACGCGCAGCGCCGCCAGCGCGTGCTGCTGGTGCTGCAAGGCATGGACACGAGCGGCAAGGACGGCACCGTGCGCGCGGTGTTTCACGATGTCGATCCGCTCGGCCTGCGCATCGTGCCTTTTCGCGCGCCGTCGGAGCGCGAGGCCGCGCACGACTTCCTTTGGCGCGTGCACGCGCAGGCGCCGCAGGCCGGCGAGTTCGCGATCTTCAATCGCAGCCACTATGAAGACGTGCTCGTGCCGCGCGTGCTGAAGCAGATCGACGCCGACGAATGCGAGCGGCGCTTTCGCCATATTCGCAACTTCGAGTCGCTGCTCGCGGATAGCGGCACGACCATCGTCAAATGTTTCCTGCATATCTCGAAGGATGAGCAGCGCGAGCGCCTGCAGGCGCGCATCGACGATCCGACGAAACACTGGAAGTTCGACGTCTCCGATCTCGACGCGCGCAAGGAGTGGGACGACTATCAGGCGGCGTATGCGGACCTGCTCGGCGCGACGTCGACCGACTATGCGCCGTGGTACATCATTCCGGGCAATTCGAAGACGCATCGCAACGTGATGGTCGCCGAACTGCTGTTGCGCACGCTGCAGGACATGAAACTCGAATTTCCGCCGGCGAAGGAATCGCTCAAGGGCGTGAAGGTCGAATAAAAACGAACTCAAAAAGGAAGCGTATGTTTCGCGTGATTACCGCCAATCTGAACGGCATCCGTTCGGCCGCCAAGAAAGGATTCTTCGACTGGTTCGGCGAGCAGAAATCCGACGTCGTGTGCGTGCAGGAAATCAAGTGCTCGCAAGACGACCTGACGCCGGAATTCCTCGCGCCGCACGGTTTTCAGGGCTATTTCCAGCATGCCGTGAAGAAGGGCTACAGCGGCGCGGGCCTCTATACGCGTCACGAGCCGGATGACGTGATCATCGGTTTCGGCTCGGAAGAGTTCGATCCGGAAGGGCGCTACGTGGAAGCGCGTTTCGGCAAGCTCTCGGTGGTATCGGTGTACGTGCCGTCCGGGTCGAGCGGCGACGAGCGCCAGCAGGCCAAATACCGCTTCATGGACGAGTTCATGCCGCATCTCGACGCGCTGTCGAAAGAGCGCGAAGTGATTCTGTGCGGCGATGTGAACATCGTGCACAAGGAAATCGACATCAAGAACTGGAAGAGCAACCAGAAGAACTCCGGCTGTCTGCCGGAAGAGCGCGCGTGGCTCACGAAGCTCTTCGACGACGTGGGTTATGTCGATGTATTCCGCACGCTGGATCAGCGCCCCGAGCAGTACACGTGGTGGAGCAATCGCGGCCAGGCGTATGCGAAGAACGTGGGGTGGCGTATCGACTATCAGATCGCGACGAAGGAAGTCGCCGCGACCGCGAAGAAGACGTCGATTTTCAGGGACATCAAGTTCAGCGACCATGCGCCGCTGACGATCGACTACGACTGGAAGCTCGGCAAGAAGAATTGACTAGCGCCCGCTCTTCTTGAACCGCCCCATGCCCGCGTAATTCGGCAACTGGTCGATGGTCTTGCCGAGCGCCTTTGCATAGAGCGGCATCATGTCCGGCATGCGCTTGAGCAGGTCCTGCCTGCGATCCGGGCCATACGGATGCATCCAGATGAAGCCGACATCCGCGCGCCGTGTTCCCGAATCGATCTTGTTCCACAACGTGACCGCCGCGCGCGGATCGTAGCCCGCGCGCGAGGCGATCTCGCTGCCGATCACATCGGCTTCGGTTTCATCGGCGGGGGAATAGCGCATGGTCAGTAATTCATCGCCGAAATCGGGCTGTTGCGGCGGATAGTTCGAGAAGCCGAACAACTGGGGCGGCGCGCCGGCGGAGAGTTGCGCCGCCTGCTGCCGGCCGAGCCGCTCGCGCGCATGCTCGCGCAACGCGTGCGCGATCTCATGGCCGATCATCATGCCGATCTCGTTATCGTTCAGACGCAGCTTCTCGATGAGACCGCTATACACGACGATTTTCCCGCCCGGCAGGCACACCATGCGCTCTTCGGGCGACTTGATGACGTTGATCTCCCACTTCCAGTTCTTCGCGCGATCGTTCCACTTGAGCGCGAACGGAATCTCGTGATTCGCGATCTCGCGCACGCGCTTCACGAGCGGGTTGCTATCGGGAAGCAATGTCTTTGCGCGACCCGCATCGAGTATGACTTGCGCGTATTCCTCGGCGGACTGCGCTTCGAGCGTTGCGGGCGGGATCAGGTTGCGAAAGAGCGCCGTATCGCCGAAGCGGATCTGGTTGTTCGGTGCGGTGTAGGGCGGCGGCGTCTTCTGTTCGTCCTGAGCGTGCGCGGACAAGGGCGCGAGCGACGCCGATGCCAATGCGCAAACCAAGGCGCGAAGCTTGAAAGAAACCGTCATCGTCGAGTTCTCCAGGGCGCGATCTTGGGCAACAGTAACATGCCCGGAATGGACAACGCGACGCAGATCATGAAGTACGGAAACCATCCGGTTTCATTCACGATGAAGCCGCTGCCCGCCGCGGCGAACGTGCGCGGCACCGCCGCGAGGCTCGTGAAGAGCGCGAACTGCGTCGCGGTGTAACGCGGGTCCGTCGTGCTCGCGATGTACGCGGTGAAGGTGGCGAGCGTGAGACCCGTCGCGAAGGTTTCAAAGCCGTAGAGCACGGCGAGCGCCGCGGGCGACGGCCCGATCTTCGCGAGCCAGGCGAAGCCTAACGTCGCGACGATCTGCAGCGCGCCGAAAATCCACAGCCCGCGCGCGATGCCGATCTTCACCAGCGCGATCCCGCCGAGCAATCCGCCCGCGATGCTCGCCCAGAATGCGACCGCTTTCGCGATCACGCCGATCTGCGCGAGTGAGAAACCCACGTCGATGAAGAACTTTGTGGCGAGTGCCGTCGCCATCGTGTCGCCGAGCTTGTAGAGGAAGATGAAGCTCAGCACGAGCAGCGCCGCGCGCCAGCCGTCGCGCGTGACGAACTCGTGAAACGGCTCGACGATCGCCTCGCGCAGATTCTTCGGCGGCGCGCCGTGAATCTCCGGCTCCCTGACGACGAGCGTCGTGATGAGACCCGGCAGCATGAACGCGGCGGTGATCAGAAACACGGTCTTCCACGGGAAGACCGTGGCGAGAATCAGCGACAGCGAGCCCGGCACGAGCCCCGCGACCTTGTACGCATTGACGTGAACCGCATTGCCGAGTCCTTGCTCGGTGTCGGCGAGCAATTCGCGGCGGTATGCATCGATGACGATATCCTGACTCGCGCTGAAGAACGCGACGAGCGCGGCAACCGACGCGACGGCCCATAGACTTCGTTCAGGTGAGAAGAATCCGAACGAGCCGATCGCCACCATCACGAGCACTTGCGTGACGAACATCCAGCCGCGCCGTCTGCCGGGACTCCAGCCCGGAAAGCGCGGGATGTAACGGTCCATCAGCGGCGACCAGACGAACTTCCACGTGTATGGCAGTCCGATCAGCGCGAACAGGCCGATCTCCTTGACGTTGATGTGCGCGGTCGTCAGCCACGCCTGCAGCAGGCTGTAGAGCGTGAAGAGCGGCAATCCGGACGTGAAGCCGAGAAAGACGCAAATGAGGATGCGCTTGTTGAGAAACGTGCGCCATCCGGGATGTTCTTCGTGAGCAGTTAGAGCGGGCGCCTCGTGTGGCGTATCGGGCATGTCGTATAGCGGGCAGTTGTCGATGCGCGACGGCGCCGGTCATCGTTACCGGCGCTTCACGCGATAGACCGCAAGACTACCACGCCAGTTCGCGCCCCAACGGACCGGCTGGCCGTCGTGCAGCACCACGCGGTCGAGAATTTCGATGCCCACCTCCGGCGCGAGCGCCTCGAAGTCCTTGATCGTGAGCACACGCACGTTCGGCGTGTTGTGCCACTGATAGGGCAGCGACTTCGACACGGGCATGCGCCCCTGAATCACCGACAGCCGATGTTGCCAGTATCCGAAATTCGGAAACGACACGATGCACTGGCGCCCGACGCGCACCGTCTCGCGCAGGATCGCGGCGGTCTGATGAATCGTCTGCAGCGTCTGCGAAAGGACCGCGAAATCGAAGCTGTCGTCCTCGAAGAGACGCAAACCGTCTTCGAGATTCTGCTGAATCACGTTCACGCCTTTTTGCGCGCACGCGAGCACGCCGGCATCGTTGATCTCGATGCCGTAGCCCTTCACTTCGAGTTCTTCGCCGAGCAGCGATAGCAGCGACCCGTCGCCGCAGCCGAGATCGAGCACCGTCGAGCGCGGTTCGACCCAGCGGGCGATCGCCCGAAAATCGGAGCGCAGCGCGAGCGAATCGAGGGTGTGCTGGTTCATGCGCCGATCTCCGTGGCAATGCGTTCGTAATAGGCGCGCATCAGGTTGTGATAACGCGCGTCGTCGAGCAGGAAGGCGTCGTGGCCGTGCGGCGCATCGATTTCCGCGTAGCTCACGGTGCGCTTGTTGTCGAGCAGCGCTTTCACGATTTCGCGTGAGCGCGCGGGCGCGAAACGCCAGTCCGTCGTGAAGCTGGTAATGAGATATTTCGCGCTGGTATTGCCGAGCGCTTTCGTGAGATCGCCGTCGAAGGCTTTGGCGGGATCGAAATAATCGAGCGCGCGCGTGATCAGCAGATACGTGTTCGCGTCGAAGTATTCGGCGAACTTGTCGGCCTGATAGCGCAGATACGACTCGACTTCGAATTCGACATCGAAGTTGAAGTTGTACGCATCGAGCGCGCCCTCGGCACGGCGCAGCGCGCGGCCGAATTTCACGGCCATGTCGTCGTCCGACAGATACGTGATGTGGCCGATCATGCGCGCGACGCGCAAGCCGCGACGCGGCTTCACGCCGTGCGCGTAATAGTCGCCGCCGTGGAAATCGGGATCGGAGAGAATCGCGGAACGCGCGGTTTCATTGAACGCGATGTTCTGCGCGGAAAGCTTCGGCGTCGATGCCACGACGATGCAATGCGCGAGCCGCTCCGGATACATCATGCTCCACGCGAGCGCCTGCATGCCGCCGAGGCTGCCGCCCATCACGGCCGCGAAGCGCTCGATGCCGAAGCGGTCCGCGAGACGCGCCTGCGCGTTCACCCAGTCTTCCACCGTGACGACGGGAAAGCTCGCGCCGTACGGCTTTGCCGTCGTGCGATCGATGCTCATCGGTCCAGTGGAACCGAAGCACGAGCCGAGATTGTTCACGCCGATCACGAAGAAGCGGTTCGTGTCGAGCGGCTTGCCGGGACCGACCATGTTGTCCCACCAGCCGACGTCCTTCGGATTATCCGCGTGGATGCCCGCGACATGATGCGACGCGTTCAACGCGTGGCACACGAGCACGGCATTCGAGCGCGCGGCGTTGAGCTCGCCGTACGTTTCGACGACGAGTTCGTAGTCGCCCAGCATCGAGCCGTTCTGCATCTTGAGCGGCTCGGTGAAGCGCAGTGTTTGGGGCGTGACGATGCCGATCGATTCCATTCATTCCGCCTTTGAACAAGCGGCTAAACGGTGTCGGCGAAGCGCGGAAAAAAGTGATGGCGCGGCTGACGACCTCTTTAGCCGCATTTATAGTGAACGCCCGTGAATCATCACTGAGGTTCGCGCGCCCGCAATCGAGTCAGCAAATCGGCGCGTCGTTGATGTTCGAGAAAATCTCGTTAGCGATGGAGTATAGCGGAAATCGTCATTAAGCCGCCATTTGCTCCGTCTTGGATGGGGCCCGCGTTTCCGTCTATATTGTCTAATCGTCTCGTCTTGCCAGGAAACGGAAATGAAACCGAGCCGGGTCAGACCGCTGAGTCACCTGAAGAGCCGCGCGGCCGAGTTGATCCGCAATATCGTCGAGAGCCGCGAGCCGATGCTCATCACGCAGAACGGCGAGGGCAGGGTGGTCGTGCAGGACGTGCAGTCATACGAGGATCTGCATCAGACGCTTGCCTTGCTGAAGATTCTGGCGATGGGGCAGAAGACCATTGAAGCCGGCCAGTGCATGAGCGCGGGCGATGTGTTCGCCGAGATCGAGCGCCTCGACCGCGAAGAAGGCGTCAAGTGAAGACCGTCTTCCTCGATCCCGTGCGCCAGGATTTGCAGGACTTCCGGCGCTACGTCATCAACAAGTTCGGCGGCACCGCGTGGTCCGCAACGCGCAACAAGATCGCCGATACCATCGTCGAAATCGAAGCCGCGCCGCGCAACGGCTCGACGCCGCCGGAGCTCGTCGACTTTCGCATGTCGGGGTACTACGAAGTCGCGAGCGGCACGAACCGCATCATCTACAAGGTCGATGGCGACACCATCTACGTGCATCTCGTCGTCGACGCGCGCTCGGACGTCGAAGACATTCTCGCGCGGCGGCTGTTTCGGATGTAGCTGCAATGGACGCGATCGGATCAGAGCGCGCGGCCGCGCATGCCGAGGGTGAGCGCGCGCAACGACCGCACCGTGCGATCCACATAATGCGGCCTGCCCGCGCCCGGCAGGCGTACTGACATTCCGCCGCTCGACGTCTTCGCAACCGGCAGATGCCCGACGATCCACACCGTGCGAATGCCCAGCCGCCGATAGCGCTTCAGATGCCCGCGCGTATCCTCGACGAGAATCGCGTCTTCGAGACGCACGTGCGCGCGGCGCATCGCACGGCGCAGCATCGGCGCGTCAGGCTTCGCGCGCCAGTGCTGACCTTCGCGCATGTCCTCGATCGCGATCACGCGCTCGAACAGCTTCGCGATGCCGAGTTCCGCCAGCACGGTGCGCGCGTAGAGCGTCGGTGCGTTGGTAAGCACGATCTTGCGTCCGGGCAGCGCACGCAGTATCCGCGTGAGGCCGCGCTCGGCGCGCAGCATCGACGGCAGATCGGGGAAGGTGTGAACCTCGCGCAGGAAATCGGCCGGATCGACGTCGTGATGCCTGACGAGCCCGAGCAGCGTCGCGCCGTAACGCACCGTATAACCGACGCGCAGGCGGTTCGCCTCGTCGACGTCGACGTTCAGGCGATCCATGATGTATTGCGTCATCCCACGATTGATCGCCGGGAAAATTTCATGCGATGCGTGATGCAGCGTGTTGTCGAGATCGAAGAGCCAGACGGGACCACGCGTTTTCACGCGGCGTCGGCGGGACGGGCGATGCGGACTCATATCAGCGTTGCACCAAAAGAAACGCCCGCGCATTGGCGGGCGTGGAAAGCGAAATGACGATGCTCAATGCGAGCGGATCATCGTGCCGAATGGCTGCTCGGTCAGAATTTCGAGCAGCACCGAATGCTCGATGCGGCCATCGATGATGTGCACCGAGCGCACGCCGCTCTTCGCCGCATCCAGCGCGGAAGAAATTTTCGGCAACATGCCGCCGGAGATGGTGCCGTCCGCGAAGAGGGCGTCGATCTCGCGCGCGGACAGGTCGGTCAGCAGATTGCCTTCCTTGTCCATCACGCCGGGAATGTTCGTCATCATGACGAGCTTTTCCGCATTCAGCACGACGGCGAGCTTGCCCGCGACGAGATCCGCGTTGATGTTGTACGAGAGGCCGTCCTCGCCGAAGCCGATGGGCGAAATGACCGGAATGAACGCGTCGTCCTGCAGCGCCTTCACGACCGCCGGGTTGATCGCCTCGACTTCGCCGACCTGGCCGATGTCGATGAACTGGCCCGGATTATCGCGGTCCGGCATCAGCAGCTTGCGCGCGTGGATCAGGCCGCCGTCCTTGCCCGTCAGACCGACCGCCTGTCCGCCGAAGTGGTTGATCAGCGTGACGATGTCCTGTTGCACCTCGCCGCCGAGCACCCATTCGACGACTTCCATGGTTTCTTCGTCGGTGACGCGCATGCCCTGGATGAAGGTGCCTTGCTTGCCGATCTTTTTCAGCGCCTGGTCGATCTGCGGGCCGCCGCCGTGCACGATCACCGGATTGATGCCGACGAGCTTCAGCAAAATGACGTCGCGCGCGAAGCCTTGCTTCAGGCGCTCTTCGGTCATGGCATTGCCGCCGTATTTGATCACGACCGTCTTGCCGTGATACTGACGGATATAGGGCAGCGCCTCGGCCAGAATTTCAGCCTTCAGGGTAGGCGCGATTTGCGTGAGGTCGGGTTGCTCGGACATGGCGGCAGATGAGGCGAGGAGCGTTTAAACACGCCGAATTGTACAGGACCGACGCATTGCGGCAGGACGAATTGCCGCGCCGGCGCGACGTTTTCCGGCGGACGGGCCGACGTGCGATCATCGTTCGAACGGATTGATGACAAGATGATGAACGAATCCCCTGAAACGAACGGGCGGCCAGCGCCGGGCGCGCTGGTTTGCGCCCGCTGCGGCGCGTCGTTTCGCTGCGGCATGCGCGCGGGCGATCCGGCCTGCTGGTGCGCGTCGCTCGCCGCGTTGCCGCTCGACTGTCTGCGGCCGGGCATGAGCTGCCTGTGTCCGGCGTGTCTCGCGGCGCAAGTCGATCGTGCCGCACCGCTGGACTAGCAGATCGAGCGCCGTGGCTGCCTCCCGCGGCAAGGTGCGACAAATCGCGCCAGATGCGGCTGCGGGCCCGACGCAAGCGGGATAATGTCGCGGGAAGCGTAACCACGTTGTCAAGCACTCAAGCAGATGCATCGCATAACCAATACCGGCCGCGTCAATCTCGGACACCTCTTCTGGCTTCGCTCGCTCGCGATCATCGGCCAGCTGACGACCATCGCCGTCGTGCAGATCTTCTTCGGCGCGAAGCTCCCGCTGCCCGCGATGCTGCTCGTCGTCGCGCTGGAGATGATCTTCAACGGCCTCACGTGGCTGCGCGTCGCGCGGGCGCGGCCGGAGACGAATCTCGAACTGTTCGGCCAGATGCTGGTTGACCTCGGCGCGCTCTCGGCGCTCCTGTTTCTCTCCGGCGGCGCGACCAATCCGTTCGTCACGCTTTATCTGCCATCGCTCGCGATAGCCGCCGCCGTGCTGCCGTGGACAATGATGGCTTGCCTCGCGCTCTTCGCCGTCGCCTGTTACGCGCTGCTCAGCTACAACTACGTGCCGCTCAACATCGAGAATCCGGCCAATCTCTTCGATTATTTCCGCACCGGCCTGTGGGTCAACTTCATGGTGAGCGTCGGGCTGATCGGCTGGTTCGTCGCGCGCATGTCGCGGGCGCTGCGCGTGCGCGACGCCGCGCTCGCCGAAGCCCAGCAACGTCATCTTCGCGATGAGCGCGCGGTCGCGCTCGGCGTGCAGGCCGCGACCGTGGCGCACGAAATGGGCACGCCGCTTTCGACCATCGCGATGCTGGCCGAGGAACTGCGCGACTCCGCCGCGCACGACAGGAACCTCGCACCCTACGCGGCGGATTTCGAACTGCTCGAGCAGCAGATGGCGCTCTGCACGTCCGCGCTCGCACGCCTGCGCAGCCGCGCGACGGGGCCGTCGAGCCGCCAGGGGCTGGACGAATGGCTATCGAGCTTCATCGAGCAATGGCGTTTGCGGCATCCGCAGGTGAAATTCGCGCAGATCGGCCGGACCCCCGTGGATGCGTCTATCGACGACGCGGTAGCCGTCGGCCAGATCCTCACGATCCTGCTCGATAACGCCGCGCGCGCGAGCAGCGAATCGGTGACGCTGCAGACGTCGGTCGAAACGGTAGACGACATGGACTACGTGCGCTTCGACGTGTGCGATCGCGGCCCGGGCATTCCGCCCGCGCTGCGCGGCACGCTCGGCGCGGGCCCGGTCGACAGTACCCAGGGCGGGCACGGCGTCGGGCTTTATCTGGCGTTCGCGGCGGCGGCGCGGCTCTCTGGATCGATCGAACTGATCGACGGCAAGCCGCGCGGCACGTGCGCGGTGTTGCGCCTGCCCAATCGCGGCGCGGTCGCGGCGCCGGCGCAGGCGGCAGGAACTGAACGAAGCGGCGCGGCCTGAACTCGAACCCAGGCGCGCCCGAGGGGCATTACGGAGAAAAATATGAGCGATACCAACTTTCTGATCATCGACGACGACGAAGTCTTTTCCGGCATTCTCGCCCGCGGCCTCACGCGGCGTGGTTTCACGCCGCATCAGGCCCACGACGCCGACGAAGCGCTGAAGCTCGCCAACCAGCACAAGTTCGGGCAGATCACGGTCGATCTCCATCTGGGCAGCGATTCCGGGCTGCGGCTCGTCGCGCCGCTGCGCGATCTGCAGCCGGATGCGCGCATTCTCGTGCTGACCGGCTACGCGAGCATCGCGACGGCCGTGCAGGCGGTGAAGGACGGCGCGGACAACTATCTCGCCAAGCCGGCGAACGTCGAGTCAATTCTTTCCGCGCTCCACGAGCAGGCGAGCGAGCAGACGGCCGAGGAAGCGATCGAGAACCCGACGCTGCTTTCCGTCGCGCGGCTCGAATGGGAGCATATCCAGCGCGCCCTCGCCGAGAACAACGGCAATATTTCGGCGACGGCACGCGCGCTCAACATGCATCGACGCACGCTGCAACGCAAGCTGGCGAAGAAGCCGGTGCGGCAATAAGCGAGACGACGCCCGGGCAAAACTCGGGCGGCAATTGAATATCGGCCGGAAATGGCGATGCGCGATGCGTTCAGACACGCATCGCGATAAAAGCGACCGCGCAAAAAAAAGAACCGCCCAAGCCGGGTGCCAAGGGCGGTAATCGGAGAGTTGCAACGACATGCATGTACATGGAACACGCATGCAGAAAGTGTACGTTGCGGCGCTGTACCCTTGAATAAGATAACTCCGAATTAAGAATTCGCTTAATTTGTCTGCTTTTACGCAGCAAATAGCGAATTTCTTTCAATCACCCTTCTTCGGGGTCTTCGTCGATGTTTCCGGCGCTCATTCTCAGGCCGTTATCCCCTTCATACGCGCTCAAGAAAATCGAAACGAGCGCCGTAAAGCCACTCTGTGCGCAAACCGGGATTTGCGCCGCGCCGTCCGCGGGCGTCGTCCGCGGGGCGTGACAGAGGAGACATCGATGAAATGGTTTGACCGCCTGTCCGTGCTCAGCAAGCTCTTGCTGTCTTTCGCGGTCGTGATCCTGTTCTGCGCATGCGTGGGCGTCACCGGCGTGGTTTCGCTCGCAAAGATGAACGGCCTGATCGAGGAAATCGGCGAGCGTCACATGGACGGCCTCTATTGGGTCGAGGAAGTCAACAAGCACAAGCTCAACACGGATCTCGCCGCCGCCAACCTCACGTTCGCCGACGATGCCGGCAAGGCAAAGCTGAAGGAAGGCATGTCGGCTTCGCTCGACAGCATGCACCGCGCGTTCGAACTCATGCGCCCGACGATGCACTCCGCCGACGGCATCGCGCTCTACGACGCGGCGAGCAAGTCCGTCGCCGCGTGGGAAGACATCGTCCTGATGCAGATGGGCAAAAAGCCGATGCCGATCGACGTCGACCAGATGGGCCTCATCGCGCGCGCGATCGCGGCGAGCGAGAAGGCGCGCGCTTCGCTGGAGCGTCTCGCCGACTTCAAGCGCAAGCGCGCGACCGACGCGCGCCGCGACGCGGCATCGGAATACGCAACGATGCGCGTCGTCATGCTCGCGCTCGTGTTCGGCGCGATGGTCGCGGGGGCGCTGCTCGCGGTGCTGATCGGACGGCGTCTTTCCGCGCAGCTCGGCGGCGAGCCGGCATACGCGGCGGATATCGCCGACCGCATCGCGCGCGGCGACCTGACCACGCGCGTCGCCACGCGCCCCGGCGACGACACCAGCATGCTCGCGAGCCTCGGCAACATGAGCACGAAGCTCGCGGATATCGTGGGCGAGATTCGCCATTCGAGCGATTCGATCCTGTACGCATCGCGCGAGATCGCGCAGGGCAACACCGATCTGTCGCAGCGCACCGAGGAGCAGGCGGCTTCGCTGGAGGAAACCGCGTCGAGCATGGAACAGCTCACGCAGACCGTGCGCCAGAACGCGAGCAACGCGGACGCGGCGAGCGGCATCGCGCGCGGCGCGTCGGACGTGTCCGCGCGGGGCAGCGAGCTCGTCGGCGAGGTCGTCGATAACATGCGCGAACTGGCGTCGGGCTCCAAGCGGATGACGGACATCATCGCGGTGATCGAGGGCATCGCCTTCCAGACGAATATCCTCGCGCTGAACGCCGCGGTGGAAGCGGCGCGCGCCGGCGAGGAAGGGCGCGGCTTCGCGGTGGTCGCGGGCGAAGTGCGCTCGCTCGCGCAGCGCAGCGCGACGTCGGCGAAGGAAATCAAGGAGCTGATCGAGGCGTCGACGGCGCGCGTGGACAGCGGCGCGGCGCTGGCCGAGCGCGCCGGCGCGACGATGGCCGAAGTCACGCAGGCCGTGCAGCGCGTGACGGACATCATGGCGCAGATTTCGTCGGCCTCGCACGAGCAGAGCGCGGGCATCGAGCAGGTGAACCGCGCCGTCGCGCAGATGGATGAGGTGACGCAGCAAAACGCGGCGCTCGTCGAGCAGGCCGCCGCCGCCGCGGGCGCGATGGCCGATCAGGCGGAGCAACTGAAGAGCGCGGTCGCGGTTTTCGAACTGGAGCGCGGCGCCTGACCCGCGAAACGAGCGCGGCACGTCGCGGGCAAGCGACGGCCAAACGGTCGTAATATCGGCTCGCTTGCCACCCGAGAGCCCGCTCCGTACACTCGCGCCTGTTTTTCAAGACCAAGCGCGCCGCACGGACGGCGCCTCACCGCCGAGAAGGAGCCCCGCCGATGTCCGATTCCTATTTCCCGCGCTGGCCGCTCCAGCCGGATGCTCAGGAGGGGCGCATCGTCGCGCCCGACGAGCGCCTCGCCTGGCCGCAGATGATCGCGATGGGCATTCAGCACGTCGTCGCGATGTTCGGCTCGACCGTGCTCGCGCCGCTCCTGATGGGCTTCGATCCCAATCTGTGCATCTTCATGTCGGGCATCGGCACGCTGCTGTTCTTCGTGCTGGTCGGCGGTCGCGTGCCGAGTTATCTAGGTTCGAGCTTCGCGTTCATCGGGCTGGTGATCGCGGTGACGGGCTACGGCGGTCACGGCCCGAACATGAACATTCCGGTCGCGCTCGGCGGGATCATCGCGTGCGGCGTGGCTTACACGATCATCGGTCTGATTGTCGCGGCGATCGGCACGAAGTGGATCGAAACGCTGATGCCGCCGGTCGTCACGGGCGCGATCGTCTGCGTGATCGGGCTGAATCTCGCGCCGATCGCCGTGAAAGGCGTGATGGGCAGCAGCTTCGAATCGTGGATGGCGCTCGTCACCGTGCTGTGCGTGGGCGGCGTCGCGGTGTTCGCGCGCGGCATGGCGCAGCGCCTGCTGATCCTGATCGGCCTGGCGATCGCATACCTCATCTATGCCGTGCTGACCAACGGCATGAGCATGGGCAAGCCGATCGACTTTTCGATCGTCGCGAACGCCGCGTGGTTCGGCATGCCGCACTTCACGGCGCCCGTGTTCGAAGCCCCGGCGATGACGCTGATCGCGCCGGTTGCGATCATCCTCGTCGCGGAGAACCTCGGGCACATCAAGGCTGTCGGCGCGATGACGGGCAAGAGCCTCGACAAGTACATCGGTCGCGCGTTCATCGGCGACGGGCTGGCGACGATCGCCTCCGGTTTCGCCGGCGGCACCGGCGTGACGACTTACGCGGAGAATATCGGCGTGATGGCCGTCACGAAGATTTATTCGACGCTCGTGTTCGTGATTGCGGCGCTGTTCGCCATCGTGCTCGGGTTCTCGCCGAAGTTCGGCGCGCTGATTGCGACGATTCCGGGACCGGTTCTGGGCGGCGTGTCCATTGTCGTGTTCGGGTTGATCGCGGTGACCGGCGCGCGCATCTGGGTCGTCAACAAGGTCAATTTCTCGGATAACCGCAATCTGATCGTCGCGGCTGTCACGCTCGTGCTCGGCACGGGGGACTTCACGCTGAAGCTCGGCGGGTTCGCGCTTGGCGGCATCGGGACGGCGACCTTCGGTGCGATTATTTTCTATGCGCTGTTGCGGCGGCGCGGCTCGGGCGTGGTTTGATTTCTTTTTCCCTGGGTTAATCGGGTGGAGCTGCTCGCTTAAGGCTAAAGCACAAGCGAACCGCCCATCCACCTCACCCCGCAGTCCCCCGCTTGCGGTTGACGATCGCCGTCTCCGACAAATCGACCTCGCGCATCAGCTTGTTCAGCGTTTCATCGTTGATGTGCTGCAGCGACCGCAGCCGCAACAACTCCGCCCGCTCGGCCCTCAGCGCCGCCATCTTCAGCCGCGTCTCCACCTGCTCGCTCTTCCTCGCCGCCACGCGCGGCGCTTCTTCATCGCCGAGCGATTCCAGCCGCCTGCGATACATGCTCATGACGCGGGCGGTCGAATCGGCGCAGCGCGCGGACGCGGTTTCGTCCATCTGCTCGATGAGCTCGTCGTGCGTGTCGTCGATCGCGCGGATCGCCGCCTGCGCCGCGCGGCGGCGCGCCATGCGTTCCTCCACCGCGTGCGGATTCTTCTCGCGCTCGATGCCGCGCAGCATCAGCGGCAAGCCCACGACAGCGATGAGCAGCGACACCAGAATCACCGCCGATGCGATGAAGATCGCCAGATCGCGCCCCTCGAGCGTGACCGGCAGCGACAGCACGCCCGCGAGCGTCACGGCGCCGCGCACGCCGCCGATCGTCGTTAGCGCGAGCGTGCGAAAACCGGGCGCGGCGCTGTCGATGCCACGCTTCGCCGTCTTGCGCGCCGCGACCCAACGCAGCGAATACACCCAGACGAAGCGCAGCGAGTAAAGCGCGACCAGCGTCGCGAGCACATAGCCGATCAGCAGGCCCACTTGCGCGTCGCTATCGTGATGCGCCTCGATCAGCGCCTGCCCGAGAATGTGCGGAAACTGCAGCCCGAGCAGGATGAACACCATGCCGTTGAACACGAATTCGATCATCGTCCAGGTGCTCGTCATGCGCACGCGCACCGCGCTCGGAATGCCTTCGCGCAGGCTCTGGATGTTCATGACCATGCCGGCCGACACCGCCGCCAGAATGCCCGAGCAGCCCACATGCTCGGCCATGACGTACGACGCGAATGGAATCAGGATCGTAAGGATCACGCCCGCGGCCGGGTCGTCGTCCTCGGAGAATTTCAGCAGACGCGACGGAATCTCGGTGAGCGCCCAGCTGATCGCCGCGCCGATCGCGATCCCGCCCGCCGCGATGATGAAAAAGCTGATCGTCGCGTCACGCAGCGAAAACACGCCCGTCAGCGCGGCCGCGATCGCGAACTTCAGCGCGACGAGGCCCGACGCGTCGTTCATCAGCGCCTCGCCTTCGAGGATATGCATGAGGTTCGCCGGAATGCGGTTGCGTCCGGCGATGCCCGTCAGCGCGACGGCATCGGTCGGCGAGAGCACGGCGGCAAGCGCGAACGCGACGGGCAGCGGCATCGTCGGAATCATCGCGTGCAGGAAGTAGCCGAGCGCGCCCACGGTGATGAACACGAGTCCGAGCGCGAGCATCAGGATCGCGCGCCGCTGCATGTAGAGCTCGCGCTTCGGAATGCGCCAGCCGTCCGCGAACAGCAGCGGCGGAATGAAGAGCAGCATGAAGAGCTCGGGATCGAACGTGACGTGCAGCGCGAAGCCCGGCCACGCAAGGCACGCGCCGATCGCGATCTGGATGAGCGGCAACGGCAGCTTGACCGGAAGCAGGCTCAGGCCGAACCCCGATAGGGCCACGACCAGCAGAAGAATGAGGACGGTAAAAACGATTTCCATGTGTGCGCTACTGCACGACGCGTGCGAGCGGCCGGCGCACGCGGCGTCTAGCATTGACTTGATGAGCCGAAAGTTTAGCCCTTGCACGCGCTGCGGGCAGCGGCGGCGGCTTTTCGGTTTTCGCACCGTGAAGGTGCGCGTGCACGTCGAACCGCCTGCTGGCGGTGCACGAAGCTGGCAAACGATCGACGAATCGCGCCGCGCCGTGCGCATGGAGCTTGCTTTAACGAAAGCCACGGGACACACAGACTCCCGACGAGATCATCGAGGGCGGTTCTTATGAAAACGGTATGGGACGGATCCGGCGCGGGTCCGCTGGCACGGATGACGCAAGGCAGGCGCAGGTCGATCGCGCATCGCCGGAACATGGAGGCGAGGGTATCGGCATGGTGATCGCAAACCCCGAGAAAGCGACGGTTTCCGCACGCAGCTTCGAGCTCGGCGTGACTTCGGGCTTCGACCGCTATTCGGTCGAGCACGGCGAGTTGACGTTATCGAGCGTCTTTCAGCCGGTGTTCAGCCTGTCGCACATGCGCGCGGTCGGGTACGAGGGCTTGTTGCGCGCGCACGATGCGCTCGACCGGCCGGTGTCGCCGCTCGACGTGTTCGGGCAGGCATCGCGCGTCGGCGAAGCATTGCTCATCGACCGGCTCGCGCAGGCGCTGCATCTCGAGAACTTCAAAATGCTCGGCGCACAGACCGAATGGCTCTTTCTCAACGTGCATCCCGGCGCGCTGACCGAGCCGTATCACGCGGCGGCGCTGCTCGCGAATCTCAAGCGCCTCAATATCGAACCGCGCCGCGTCGTGCTCGAAGTGCTCGAGCACAGTGCGGAGGATATCGAGCGGCTCGCGCTCGCGGTGCAGCAGTTCCGCGATCACGGCTTTCTCATCGCGCTCGACGACTTCGGCGCGGGGCACACCAACATCGAGCGAATCTGGCAGCTCGATCCGGACATCGTCAAGCTCGATCGCGTGATGCTCTCGCACGCCGGCCACAACGTGCATGCGCCGCTATCGGCGCGCTCGCTCAAGCAGCGGCGGAACATGGAGGCGGTTTTGTCGGGCATCGTGTCGCTGCTGCATGAAGCCGGCAAGCTCGTGCTGATCGAAGGCGTCGAGACCGAGCACGAAGCGCAACTCGCGCTCGCGAGCGGCGCGGACTTCGTGCAGGGGTTCTTCTTCGCGCGGCCGCATCCCGGGCTCGCGGACAGCGCGCATGCGCAGACGGTCATCGGTGAGCTGACCGAGCGCTACCGCTTGCAGACCGAAGCGCGCGAGCGGCGCGTCGCGACGCGGCTTCAGCCGTATATCCGCGCGTTCGAGCGCGCCGCCGAGCGGCTCGCGGCGGGCGAGCCGCTCGAAGAAGTGTGCTGGAACTTCCTCGCGCTCGACAACGCCGCGCGCTGCTTCCTGCTCGACCAGAACGGCAGGCAGGCGGGCCGCAACGTCGTGCTGCGCGCGGACCGCGCCGCGCACGAGGCGCGCTTCCTGCCGCTCAGCGACGCGCAGGGCGCGAACTGGTTGCGCCGCCCGTACTTCCGGGCGGCGCTCGGCGATCCCGAGCGCGTGCATGTGACCAAGCCGTATCTGTCGATCAACGAGGCGATGCCGTGCGTCACGCTGTCGGTGGAGACGCGCTCGCAAGGCAAGCGCTGCGTGTTGTGCGGCGACATCGACTGGTTGCCCGACGACGACGTCGAATGATCCTTCGTCTTACTTTGCGACCACGACCGGAATGCCTTTGAGCGATGCCACGCCTTTCATCGTGTCGATGGCGGCGCGCACGGCATCGCCCGTCGCCGCTTCGATGCCGAGGCGCCCCGCGATGCCACGTTCGCCGCGCTTGACCGTCGCGACGTTCGCGAGCTTCACGTGACCGTAGCCGCGCACGCGCTCGAAAAGGGCGGCGAGCGCTTCGATGTCGCCCGCGCTGGCGGCGTCGAGTTTGTCAAGGGCGCGCGTCATCGTGATTTCGAAGTCGTCGGCGAGCTGGCGTTCCATGCGGCGTTCGAGCGTCCTGCCGAAGACATCGAATGCCGTGCCGCGCAGCGCGCGCATTTTCGCGAGTCCGCCGAACACGGGCCACATCCATTGGCCGAACACTTTCTTCTTCGGCGCACCATGCGTTAGCGCCGGCGGCGCGAGATTGAACTTCACGGTATAGCTCTCACCCGCCGTGCCTTCGAATTGCGCGCCGAGCGCGGCGCGGAACGCCGGGTCCGCATGCAGGCGCGCGACCTCGTATTCGTCCTTCACCGCGAGCAGCTTGTAGAACGAGATCGCGATGGCGCGCGCGATGGCTTCATTGCCCGCCGCCTTGTTCACCAGGTTGCGATAACGCTCGACATACTTCGAACCGCCGTAAGCCAGCAGACGTTCCTCGCGATCGCGGATCAGCTCGGGCAACGACATTTGATCCATCACGACGCGCCTGGCCAGCACTTGCGCGGTCAGCGCTTCGAGCGCGGCCATGTCCGCCGCCGCGAGACGGCCGATCGAGAACGCCAGCTTGTTCGCCGCGACCGCGACATTGTTCAGCTCGATCGCGCGCATCAGCGCCACGAGCGACAGCGGCACGAGCCCGAGCTGCCACGCGAAGCCGAGCATCAGAATGTTCGCGCCGATCGTATCGCCGAGAAAACGTTGCGCGAGCGCCTGCGCATCGCAGCTGCGCATCGCGTCGTGCGCGCCGGGACCCGCGGCGTGACGCATCTTGTCGAGCAGCGCATCCGCGTGAAGATTCGCTTCGGGGTTCTGCACGAAGGTCGCGTTCGGAATCGCGTGCGTGTTCACGACGATTTTCGTGCGATCGTGCCGCACCGTCTGCAATGCTTCCGGGCTCGCGCCGACGACCATGTCGCAGGCGAGCAGCAAGTCCGCCTGTTGCGTGTCGATGCGAACCTGGTTCAGCAGCGCGTCCGTCGCGGCGAAGCGCACGAACGAGAGCACCGAGCCGCCTTTTTGCGCGAAGCCCATGAAATCGAGCACCGACGCGCTCTTGCCTTCCAGATGCGCCGCCATGCTGATGAGCGCGCCGACCGTCACCACGCCCGTGCCGCCTACGCCCGTCACGAGAATGTCGTAGGGCGCGTGGTCGAGATGGGCGGGCGGTTGCGGCAGCGCATCGACGCGGCGCGCGAGTTCGGCCGGGTCGAACGCGTGGCCTTCGGCCTTCTTCAACTTCGCGCCCTCGACGGTGACGAAGCTCGGGCAGAAGCCGTTCACGCACGAATAGTCCTTGTTGCACGACGACTGATCGATGCGGCGCTTGCGTCCCAGTTCAGTTTCGACCGGCTCGACGGACAGGCAATTCGACTGCACGCCGCAATCGCCGCAGCCTTCGCACACGGCTTCGTTGATGAAGAGGCGCTTGTCCGGATCGGGAAACTCGCCCTTCTTGCGGCGGCGGCGCTTTTCGGCGGCGCAGGTTTGATCGTAGATGAGCACGGTGACGCCCGGCGTGTCGCGCAGGCGGCGCTGCACGTCGTCCAGTTCGCCACGGTGATGGAACGTCGTGCCGCGCGGAAACTGATCTTCGTGACCTTGGTATTTCTCCGGCTCGTCGCTCACGACGACCAGCAGCGCGATGCCTTCCGCTTCCACTTGCCGCGCGATCTGCGGCACCGAAATGCTGCCGTCGACCGGCTGGCCGCCCGTCATCGCGACGGCGTCGTTATAAAGAATCTTGTACGTGATGTTCGTCTTCGCGGCCACGGCCTGGCGAATCGCGAGGATGCCCGAATGGAAATAGGTGCCGTCGCCGAGGTTCTGGAAGACGTGCGGCGTTTTCGTGAACATCGAATGCGACGCCCAGTCGACGCCTTCGCCGCCCATCTGGATCAGACCGGTGGTGTCGCGCTCCATCCACGAGGCCATGAAGTGACAGCCGATGCCCGCCTGCGCGACCGATCCTTCCGGCACCTTCGTCGACGTGTTGTGCGGGCAGCCCGAGCAGAAGTACGGCGTGCGCTTGACGGAATCGGCGACGTTCGAAAGGATCTGCGGCGCGACGAGATCGACGACCTTGTCGCGGCGATCGAGCGCGGGCTTGTGACGCGCGAGCCATTCGGCAAACACCGGCAGGACGCGCGACGGGCGCAATTCGCCGAGCGCGGAAAGAAGCTGCGCGCCGTCGCGCGCGTTCTTGCCGATCACGATCGGCCGGGCGCCTTCGGCACGGTTGTACAGATGATCCTTGATCTGCTGCTCGATGACCGGCCCTTTCTCCTCGATCACGAGCACTTCGCTCAAACCTTCGACGAACGTCTCCAGCCGCGTCGTTTCGAGCGGGTACGACAGCCCGACCTTGTAGATGCGCACGCCGGCGGCGTCGAGATCGTCGATGGTCAGGTCGAGGCGGCGCAGCGCTTCCATCAGATCGAGATGCGCCTTGCCGCATGTCACGATGCCGACGTTTGCGCGCGGGCTCGGCGCGATCCACTTGTCGATGCTGTTCGCTCGCGCGAAGTGGCGCACGGCGTCGATTTTGGCGGACAAGCGCGCTTCGATCGTCAGGCTCGGCAGATCGGGCCAGCGGTTGTGCAGGCCGCCCGGCGGCGGCGTGAAATC
This sequence comes from Caballeronia sp. INML2, assembly GCF_023631365.1. Taxonomy (NCBI): domain Bacteria; kingdom Pseudomonadati; phylum Pseudomonadota; class Betaproteobacteria; order Burkholderiales; family Burkholderiaceae; genus Caballeronia; species Caballeronia sp. INML2. The sequence continues at coordinate 85,583 of NZ_JALQDH010000002.1, forward strand.
GTCGGGCGTTTTCCAGTCGGTGCGGATCGCGTCGAGATCGACGGTCGAGCCGGATTCGACCGTCTCCGAAATTGCCTTGAAGCCGATCCACGCGCCCGAGAACCGCGACAACGCCCAGCCGTAGAGGCCGAATTCCAGCATGTCCGCGACGTTCGACGGATTCACCACCGGCATGTGCCACGAGATCATCGTCTGGTCGCTCTGATGCGGCATCGACGACGACACGCAGCCGTGGTCATCGCCCGCCACGACCAGCACGCCACCGTGCGGCGACGAGCCGTACGCGTTGCCGTGCTTGAGCGCGTCGCCCGCGCGATCGACGCCCGGGCCTTTGCCGTACCACATCGCGAACACGCCATCCACCGTGCGTTCCGCGTCCGATTCCACGCGCTGCGTGCCGAGCACGGCGGTGCCGCCGAGTTCCTCATTGATCGCGGGGAGAAAGCGCACGTCGTGCGACGCGAGCAGTTTCTTCGCCTTCCACAACTGCTGATCGACCATGCCGAGCGGCGAGCCGCGATAGCCGCTGACGAAACCGGCGGTGTTCAGATTCGCGGCGCGATCGAGTTCGCGCTGCATCAGGACGAGGCGCACGAGCGCCTGCGTGCCGGTGAGGAAAATTCGGCCCTTGGTGGCGCTCAGGTTGTCGCTGAGTTGATAGTCCGACAGTGCGGGAGGAACAAATGCATCGGCTGGGACACGCGCGTTCATGAAATCTCCGGAGGCTTTTTTTGAGATGCGGGGCAATGCGACATTCTTTGCCGACAAATGCGAAATGTTTTTGCGCACTCGCCCCGATTCCGCACGCATGGAGAGACATCGACCTTATTTTTGAGATGAGCGGGAGGAATTTTCCCGATCCGGCGCGCGTAGGCGTAAACCCGATGCCGTCGGGCGCGCGATTCGCGTGGATTTGGGACTACCCTGAACGCATCGACAGACGACGAAAAAGACGCCGATGAAGCTCTTCTACTGGCCGAAAACGCGCGCCTTCCGCGCGCTGTGGATGCTCGAAGAAATGCGCGTGCCGTATCAGCTCGAGTTCGTGAACATCCGCGCGGGTGCGCAGCACGACCCGAACTTCTGCCGCGTCAATCCGATGTCGAAGCTGCCCGCGCTGGAAGACGGCAGCGTGCGCGTGGCCGAATCGGGCGCGGTGCTGCTTTATCTTGCGGATCGGTATCCCGAAACCGCGCTCGGCGTGCCGTTGCACGATCCTTCGCGCGGCCGTTTTCTGCAATGGATGTTCTTCACCGGCTCGTGTCTCGAACCCGCGATGGCCGAGCGCGTAACCGGCGCGCAGAGCAACAGTGTGAGTTTCGGCTGGGGCGATCTTGGGCGCGTCGAGCACGCGATCGAGAACGCGCTGGAAGAAGGGCCGTGGCTCCTGGGCGACCAGTTCACCGCCGCCGATATCCTTGCGGCGAGCACGCTGCAGATCGGATTCATCGCGAAGCTGATCGAGCCGCAAGGTGTGCTTTTCGATTACGTCGAGCGTTCGCTCGCGCGCGAAGGCTACGAACGCGCATCAGCGATCGACCGGCGCGAGGCCGGGCGGCTCGCGCTGAATGCGCACGTGGGTCTCGCGCAGCCGCCGGACGAGAATTAGGGAAATGCGCGTGGCTTCGGAATGCCCGCGCCGGCTTCGATATCGGACACCGCGCGCTGATGCGCAAGTTCGACGGCTTCGGCCTTGTCGGCTAGACCGTCATCGCCGCCGACGGTCGTCCACGGCTGAACGGCCTTGTCGTGATGACGGATCTCGTATTCCGCGTCCCAGCGCGAGCCCTGCAGCTCGACCGCCCTGACGTGAATGGCGTAGACGCCGTATAGGAAGATCTGCTCCGGCATATGTCCTCCGATGCAGCCCGGGAGGCGCCGCGAAGCCGAGCGCCCCGCGCCGCCCTGGCCGCCTGGCTACAGCTCGATTTCCCCAAGGATGCGGTGCGCGAGCGCGCGCGCTTCGTCGAGCGCTTCTTCTTCGTTACCCGATACGGCTTCCACTTCGTAGAGCGTCGCATCGTTATCCTCGCCGTCGTCGCGGGCGAGCGAGACGAGGCCCTGGAACTTGCCGCCGTCGATGGCGCGCACGCCGATCGTCGCGGTATAGATGCCTTTCGTGTAGGTGGTGTCTTCCATGATGGATTCGCCTCCAGGCAAGGACGAACCCATGCTAGCACGCTGATATGTAACGCGTGCGACGCGCTTTCAGATCATTTCAACAGGTCTTCGACCTCTTCCAGCGAAGGCGAATGCGCGCCCGAATGACGGCACGCCGCCGCGCCCGCTGCGAGCGCGAACTTCAGATGATCGGGCCAGTCGCCGTGGCGCGCCATGAGGCTGTAGAGCAATCCGCCGATGGACGCATCGCCCGCGCCGACCGTGTCCGCCACTTCGACGCTCGGCGGACGCGCGCTGTATTGCTGATCGCCGGCATAGAGCGTCGCTTGGCCCGAGCCGCGCGTGACGAGCACGGTGGCTTGCGGATTCATCGAGCGGATTTTCGCGAGCGCGTCCGCTTCGGGCATGCCTTTGAAGAGCATGTGCAAATCCTCGTCCGACACCTTGATGAGATCGGCGAGGCTTGCCATGTTGCGCAGGATCGGCTCGTAGCCGTGCTCCATCAGATTGCGATAGTTCGGGTCGAAGCTGATCTTCACGCCGTGGTCGCGCAATTGCCGCGCGAGCGCGGCGAGCGTCGCGCCGAGCGGCTGGCGCACGAGGCTGATGCAGCCGAAATGCGCCCACTTCACGCGCTCCATCCATCCTTGCGGCAGCCGCGACGGGTCGAACGCCAGATCCGCGCCGTTCTCGCCCATGAAGTAGTAGGTCGGCGGCTGCGTCTTGTGGACGATCGCGAGCAGCGGCGGACGCTCGACGCGCTGCATGAAGCGCATGTCGAGCCCCGATGAGACGCTCGCTTCCCACAGGTCGTCGGAGAAATTGTCGGTGCCGAGCGAGCCCGCGCAGGCCGTCGGCAGCCCGAGCCGCGCAACCGCACGCGCGACGTTCCAGCCCGCGCCGCCGGGACGCGAAAGCCAGCTCGACACGTCGGTGCGGATCATGTCGGTGAGGATGTCGCCCGCCGAGACGAATTGGGGGAAGGTGGTTTGCTCGCTAGCCATGCTTGTCACCGTTGAGTCGAGGTCGGGCCGAGCGCGTTCAGCACTTCGTAACACGCGCCCATGGTGTGATAGTCGGTCTTGCCGGCGGGACTTTTCTCGTCGCCGTACTTGCGGTTGTCGCACGTGAGAATGCGATACCACGCGCCGTATTCGTGATCGACGAAATGCGTCCAGCTGTAGCGCCACAGTTCGTCGTAGCAGTCCCAGAAACGCTCGCGGCCCGTGCGCGCGCCGAGCAGCGCCGCCGCCGCGAAGCTTTCCGCCTGCACCCAGAAGTACTTGTCGTGGTCGCAGATGGTGTCGTCCGGGCCGAAGCCGTAGTAGAGGCCGCCGTGACGGCTGTCCCACGCGCGGTTGAATCCGCCATCGAACAGCTCGATGGCGCGCGGTGCGAGCCACGGCAGCGCGCGATGCCGCTCGAGAATCAGCAACAGCTTGGCCCACTCGGTCTGATGACCCGGCTGGAAGCCCCACGGACGGAAGATGTTCGAACTGTCCGATTCGTTGTAGTGCCAATCCACGGACCAGTCGCGGTGAAAGTGCTCCCACACGAGCCCATGCGACAGTCGCGCCTGCCGCAGCGTGATATTTCCCGCGATCTTTTCCGCGCGATCCAGATAGATGACGTGGCCCGTTGCCTCGTATGCCGCGAGCAGCGCCTCGGTTGCGTGCATGTTCGCGTTCTGCCCGCGATAGTCCGAAAGCTGCCAGTCAGGCGTGGCTTCGTCGGCGTAGAGGCCGGCGTCGGCGTCCCAGAAACGCTGCTCCATGAGCGCGAAGGTTTCGTCGATCATCGGCTTTGCTTCGTCGATGCCCGCCATCGCGGCGTGCGCGCAGGCGAGCAGCACGAACGCCATGCCGTAGCAATGACGCGTGCCGTCGAGCGTGCGTTTGTGCCCGTCGCGCCACTCGATTTCCCAGTCGTAGCCTTCGTTGACGGCGTCCCAGTGGGCGTCGCGCAGGAATGTGAAAGCGTGACGCGCGTCGTCTTGAAAACGCGCGTCGCCGAAATGGCGGTACGCCATCGCGTAGTTGAAGACGAAGCGCGTGCTGCTGACGAGATGGCGCGTCGTGCGATCGTAGACGCTGCCGTCGTCCTTGAAGAAATGAAAGAAGCCGCCGGACGGGTCGCGTGCGTTCGGCGCATAGAACGCGAGCGTGTCGCGCACGTGGGAGAGCAGGAAGTCGCGGCTGCGGAAGTCGATCGCGCGTTCGGCTGGCGCGCTTTCCGCGATGGCAGGTGAGGCGGTCATGTTCATGGCGTGCTGATGTCCTGTTTCATGCCCGAACTCGCGCGAGGAACGAAATTGACGGCGACGAGCGTGTCGGCCTGGCTCGGCGGGCTCGATTGATCTTCCAGCAGCAACTCGACGCCGCGGCGCCCGAGCGCTTCCTTGTCGACGGTCACGGTCGAGAGCGGCGGCGTGCTTTGCGCGGCGGCCGGAATGTCGTCGAAACCGACAAACGCGACGTCATCCGGCACGCGCAACCCGTGCGCGAGGCAGACGCGCATCGCGGCGAGGGCCGCTGCATCGTTATAGGCGAAAACCGCGTCGGGGAGGGGACTGGATTGCGCGCGGGCGTCGGCGATCAGGCGCTCCATCGCGTCGGCGGCGGCGAGGTCGGCGGGCAGGCCCGGCTGGGTCACGATTTCGAGCGTCGGATCGAAAAGCTGGCCGGCGTCGAAATATGCCTTGCGATAGCCGAGCGCGCGCTGCGCGATGCTGTAATGCGCAAGCGATCCGCCGATGAACACGATGCGCCGCCGACCTTGCGCGAACAGATGCTGCATCGCGAGCGATGCGCCTTTCACGTTGTCGATGTTGACGGAACGAAAGCCCGGCGCGCGCAGGTCGATGAGCACGGTAGGCCGCGCGAGCGAATGCAGATGCGCGAGCAGTTCCGGCTCGACGAAGCCCGCCACCGCGATGGCGTCGGGCGCATGCAGGCGCATCTGCTGCGCCAGGTCATGCGTCGGACCGGCGGTCAGCACGGACGGCACGAGCCGCCGCTCGCGACACGCTTCCTCGAAGCCGTTCAGGACGTGCGAGAAAAAAGGGCTGACGGCGAAATTGTTGTGCTGCCGATGCAGCAGGAACGTCACGCGACGAATGCGCGTGCGCAACTGTGCCGAGTCATAGCCGAGTTGCTGCGCTACTTCGACGACGCGCACGCGCGTCGCTTCGGATAAACCCGGTTGATTCTTGAGCGCGCGCGACACTGTCCCGATCGAGACGCTTGCCGCACGCGCGACATCGCGAATGGTGGTGGCCATCGTGGTGTTCTCTGTCTCCGCCTGTTTGCGGCTGGTGTTCGGTCGGCGCTATGTTTACCGCTTCTGGCCGATGCGCGTGTTTCACGGCGATTGTATAGTAAAAAAGCCGGGAAAATCGCGCAAACGAGATAGGAGAAAACCAGTAGACCCTTGTTGTATATGACTTTCCTCGCGGTTTTTTTTGTTTAGTAAAAACCAGAAAACACTACGCCGACGCTTCCCGGTCGTGAACTGAGCGCTTGTCAGGCGTCCAGACGTCGAGAACCAGATCGTCGTCCCAATAGTGGCTCAGCAGCGGAAGACTCATACGGCCGCGCAACTTCGCGTGCACTTCATCGCCGTTCTGCGCCCAGCCTTCGATCGGCCGGCGCCAGTGACATGCGACCACGGCGCCATCTCGCGACAGCGTCTGGTGTATGTGCTCGACGATATGCCATAGCTGCGGCTCGTCAAGGTAATAACCGATCTCGCTGATCACGACGAGATCGAGCGGGCCGCTCGGCCAGGCATCGGGCAAAAGCATCTGCTGGACTGTTACGTTGTGACACTGCGCGACGCGTTCCCGCGTGAGCGCGACGGCATCCTCGGCGATGTCCGTTGCGATCAGCTCGTCGCAGCGCGGCGCGAGCAGTGCGGTCAGCTCGCCGTTGCCGCAGCCGGGCTCGAATGCGCGGGCGTACCGCTCATGGGGAAGCGAGGCGAGCATGAGTGCCCGCTTACGCCGCTCATACCAGCGATGCCTGATCTACCAGGGATCGTCATTCTGTCGATACAGGTTATCGAAGTACTGCTTAGTATTGTCGTTGATGTTGTTCATATGAGTACGACTTCGAAAGGCCGGGTGAGCCGGGCCAGCACATGCTCGGGCAGCACTGGCGCCTGACCGGTTGTGGCATCGGGATCGAGCTGGCTCCGAAAAGCCTGCACGGCCCGAAGCTTCCGGGCATGCGTGGCGCCGTCCAGAACGATGCGGCGAGCACGGCTCCATGGCACGCGCGTATCGTCCGGCGACGCCCAGTGCCAGGTCCAGAGCGGCACTTCCACGCAGGGCAGGTCGAGCGCTTGTGCCGCGGAATGAACGGCGCGCCCGGCTGCCTCGTGGTCGGGGTGACCATCATAGCGCCAAGTGGTGAAAACGATATCGCCGGGTTGAAGAAGTTCGGATAGGGCTCCTGACAAACTGGCTTCTATGCGGGCAGGCGCGCCGTCCTGAAGCCCGAGCCTGACCACCTGAACCTGACGCAGATGCAGCCGCTGGAGCGCGGCTCTCGTTTCCTGCGGACGTACACGCGCAAGGCGTTCCGGCGGCCATTCGGTGGAATCCGGGTGACTTGCGGTGCCGTCCGTGACGGCGACGATGAGTATCTGCCGGCTTATTTCCGAGAGACGAGCGAGCAGTCCGCCGGTGCCGAGCACTTCGTCGTCGGGGTGTGGCGCAACTACGACAGCCCGGCCGCCGAACGGCACCAGTTCGGCGGGCTGGACTTCGGGCAGCGCATTCAGACGCGTCCATCCCTGCCATGTTGCCTCAGGCGTGCCTTCGCCGGATATCGCTCGGTCGGCGGGATTTTCGTCTGTCGGCGCTCGCGGGGTCACAGTTGCCATGAAGTCCGTTCCTCTTCTATGACACGCTCGGCGAGCGATGCTTCGTCGCGCTCGGCGTGGCTTTGTCGAATGAATACCGGTAGATCGGCCATGAGTTGCGCGAAGTGCGCGTCGCGGCACAGCGGGGCGGCGCCCAACGCACGGCCGGCGCGTGCCGCGACGCGCGCCGCCGCGGATTCAGCGGCGATGCGTGCCCGCATCGCAGGCGCCATCGCGTCGGCGTGCGGGGCGCGGTCGATGAGCGCGGCCGTCTCGCGCAGCAGCGCGGCGGTGGCGCACAGCGTCGTATCGATGACGCCGAGATGCGCGAGCTTGTGTGGCCCCGCGCGATGCTGCGCGTCGCGCGCCACGAATGAGGCGATGCCGGCCGCCGCGCCGAACCAGCACGCGGCGATTCCTGCGCCGCCGTGCCAGAAGCCGGGACGCTCGACATACGCACGCGGGGAGCCGACGCGAAGCGCGGGCACCCGCTCGAAGCACACGTCAACACTCGCGCTCGCCTGCATGCCTACCGCTTGCCAGCCGGCTCCGGTGATCCGCACGCCGTCGTGTCGCAGGTCGACCGTGGCGAGCACGGGTTCGTCTCTTTCATTCCAGGCCGTCACGAGCGCATGGGTGACCGCCGCCGCCCCGGAACACCAGGACTTCGTGCCCTGCAGGAGCACGGTCTGCGCATCCGGGTCGCCCAGCGCCGATAGCCGCGCGCTCGGCGGCTCGGCCGCCCATACCGCCCACGCGCTGGCCGCGTCCGGTTGCGCCGCCCCCAGTTCAGCGAGGATCGCGAGCGCGTCGGTATGGCCTTCGTACAGCTTGACCAGCGACAGGTCGAACGCGGCGACCGCGCCGAGCGCGCGCCAGCGTTCGAGCGTATTGCCGTGGCCCGGCAAAGGCAGGCGATCCAGACCGGCCCCGATCAACGCACGCAGTGCACGGCCTGCGTCTTCCGCGCTGCCGCGCTGAAATGGCATTTCGTCGAGAAAGGCGCGCAAGGCGGACGCCGTGTGATGTTCGACGTGGTTCATCGTTCCTTCCGCGGTGGATGCATGATGCGTGGTGTGCACATGCTTGTCTCGTATCCGTTTCTGCACGGTGTTAAGCAAGAGTGTGGCAAGGCACATGCCCGGGCGCCATTCAGCCGAAAGGCATAGGCCGAATCGTCGGACACCGGGCAACGCAGATTCGCAACTCGATGCGGAAGGTCAGTCTTTTCGGCCTATGCCATCCGGCCGAATCGACTTCGGCGCGCGGGCGGGCTCAAATGACGCAAAGGCCGCACGAGGCGGCCTATGTGAAAGAAGGAGGAACGATGGTGAGGGGAACGACGCCGCCTGTGGTCGGGCGTGAATCAGCGACGCGCTGGCGCGGCGACGGCCTTGTTCTCGCGCACCGGCTCGGGCGCCGTCTTGCGCGCTCCCCAGCGCTGCGCGAGCACCGCGCACACCATGAGCTGGATCTGATGGAAGAGCATGAGCGGCAGCACCACCGCGCCAACCGCGTGCGACGCGAAAATCACCTTCGCCATCGGAATGCCGGAGGCGAGGCTTTTCTTCGAGCCGCAGAAGATGATCGTGATCTGATCGGCGCGGGAAAAGCCGAGGCGCTTCGCCGTGAACGCCGTGAGGAGGAGCGCGGCCGCCAGCAGCAGGATGTTGACGGCGAGCAGGCCCGCGAGCGTCGACAGCGAGATCGAATGCCAGATGCCTTCGTTCACGGCCTCGCTGAACGCCACGTAGACGACGAGCAGGATCGAGCCTTGGTCCACGAACTTGAGCATCGCGCGGTGCCTGTCGATCCATTTGCCGATGGCCGGCCGCAGCAATTGCCCGGCGACGAACGGCACGAGCAGCTGCAGCGTGATGTTGCCGACGGTATGCCACGGCGACCCGGTCGTCGCGCCGTGATTGCTCACGACGAGTCCGACGAGCGCCGGCGTGATGAAAATGCCGAGCAGGCTCGACGCGGATGCACTGCACACAGCCGCCGGCACGTTGCCCTTCGCCATCGAAGTGAAGGCAATCGACGATTGCACCGTGGACGGCAGCGTACAAAGAAAGAGGATGCCCGTGTAGAGCGCGGGCGTGACGAGCGGTGTGAGCACCGGCTTGAGCACGAGGCCGAGCAGCGGAAAGAGCGCGAAGGTGCTGAGCAGCACGACGAGATGCAGCCGCCAGTGCGTCGCGCCCGCAATGATCGCCTCGCGAGAAAGTTTTGCACCGTGCAGGAAGAACAACAAGCCGATGGCGATATCGGTGATCCAGTTGAACGCGACCGCAGCGCTGCCCCGACAAGGCAGGAAGCTGGCGATGATGACAGTGCCGACGAGCGCCAGCGTGAAATTGTCCGGAAGAAGTTTGGGCCGTGCCATCAGAGATTCTCGTACCTGGGAACGCCGGGCGCGCTGCCGCGCGTAGCCATCGTCAAGTCAGGAAAAACCATGATTTTCGCTCGCGCGCGATTAAATTGGCAAATTCATTTACTGGATCGATTGATTACCGATGCGCATGAAAACGGTAAAAATTGTGCGCGGGCCGAAAGTGTTCTACAGCAACATTCGGGCCGCGCGTGCGTCAATTTCACGGCTTTTCAATCGTTTGGTCAGCATGATTTTCGTCACATCTTTGGGCATCCGAAACGGTCGGCCAACGCGAAAAAACTCTGACGTAACATGGTGTTACAACCATCGAGCAGGCCTAACACTTTTTGGCTCGACTGCCGCGACCGGTCCAAATAAATTGTTGGATACACCGGTTGGCGGGTTTTTGCATCGTCTCGATGCAGGCGCCTGAAACCTCCGACTACAGCCGGTTGTCCGCCTGATCGAAATCTCGTGTTTTCGACCCACGGACAGGAATATCGGTCGGACGCAAGGCAGTTTCGACATGACGCTCACTGGCTTTCGCAAGACTACCCGGCTTTTCGCATCCGCTGCGCTCGGCGCGCTGGCGGTGGCGGGTTCGCTCGCGCTCGCGGGGCCGCGCGTCGAGTGGCTGTCCTCGGCGGTGTTCAGCGATTCCGCCCCGAGCAGGCAATCGCTGCACTTCACGCCGGTCGCCGCCAAAGACGGTTTGACGCCCGTGAGCGCCGAAGTGCGCCCCGGTCCGCGCGCCGATCAGGCGGTGCCCATCCGCGGCGCGGGTTCCATTCGCGCCGACATCACGCGCTACAACGAAGAGCGCAGCCTGCCGCGCCCGCCCGGGCGTCCGGCGGACGATGGCCGCGCGCCGGCCAACGCGAATTACCGCAACTGATTCTCCCTTCCCGTCGGCAATAGCTGTCGTTCCGTGCGTTTACCGTGCAGAACGAAAAACTATTGGCACGTCTAGTTCCGCTGCCGCGATGACGTAATCTCGCCACAGTTACGCAGCGATTTTCTTTAAGACGTTCCGCTCTTTTTTCCGCGCACGGACAATGCGCCCTGCGCGGAGAAATGTCGTATTTCCAATATTTCGAATGGCTTTCGGCGCTTCGACAGGCGCGCCGCTGCTCGCTTCGCAAAGCATTGAGCCACATGGAATCCTGCGCGCGCGTTCGACTCGATTCGCTTCGCGGGATGCGCAGTCGATCGGCATTATCCGAACCGCTATACCCGCAATAACCAAAAACATTTTTGACCGGAAAAATGGTCCGTAAAGATGGTGCCGCTCCACACGCGATGCCACTCTCGCCCACATGAACCGTCAACCGGTCAAACGAGGCGAGGCAACGCTCCTCGCCCGCCAAGCTTTTAATTTTCGACAAAAGACAGGAGAGTTCATGAAGTCAACCGTCAACCGTGCGCCGAAGACTACGGTGAAAGCAACGGTCAAGGCCACCGCGGTCGCCGCAGCGATGCTCGGCCTCTTTGCCGCGGGCGCGGCACACGCGCAATCGAGCGTTTCGCTGTACGGGCAGGTCGACGAATGGGTCGGCGCTACAAAATTCCCGGGCGGCGATCGCGCGTGGAACGTCAGCGGCGGCGGCATGTCGACGTCGTACTGGGGCTTGAAGGGCGCCGAGGATCTGGGCGGCGGCTACAAGGCCATCTTCACGTTGGAAAGCTTCTTCCGCGCACAGAATGGCCAGTACGGGCGCTTCCAGGGCGACACCTTCTTCGCGCGCAACTCGTACGTCGGCATACAAGGTCCGATCGGCACGTTCACCGCAGGCCGCCTGACGACGCAACTCTTCGTCTCGACGATTCTCTTCAACCCGTTCGTCGATTCGTACGTCTTCTCGCCGATGGTCTATCACGTGTTCCTCGGCGCAGGCACGTTCCCGACGTATCGGACGGATCAGGGCGTGGTCGGCGATTCGGGCTGGAACAACTCGGTGCAGTACACGTCGCCTGACTTCAACGGTCTGTCCGGCAGCGTGATGTACAGCTTCGGCAACACCGCCGGCGACGGCCGCTCGAAGAAGTACAGCGCGCAGTTCCTGTACTTCCACGGCCCGTTCGCGGCCACGGGCGTCTATCAGTACGTGAACTTCAACAACGTACCCGGCGACCTGACGACGATCGACGGCTTCGCGACGCCCGGCTACAAGAGCCAGAGCGTCGGGCAACTGGGTGCGTCGTTCGACATGAAGTACGTGAAATTCTTCGCGCAGTACATGTACACGAAGAACGACTTCGACGGCCCCGGCACGTTCCACGTCAACACCGGACAGGGCGGCGTGACCGTGCCGGTCGGCCCGGGCACGGTGATGGCGTCGTACGCGTACTCGCGCAGCAACGGCGGCCTCGACCAGACGCACAAGAGCTGGGCGGTCGGCTACGACTACCCGCTGTCGAAGCGCACCGACGTCTACGCGGCGTACCTGAACGACAAGTACACGAGCATGTCGTCGGGCGATACGTTCGGCGTCGGCATCCGCGCGAAGTTCTAAACAGCGCACACGCCCAAACGAAAACACCGCGCTTCATGCGCGGTGTTTTTTTTTGCGGCTATCGGAAAAGGATCAGCCGATCGCGAGGCGCGTCTTCGCGTCGTCGTACTCGCGCTTCAGGCGCTGGACCAACTCGGCCACGCTCGGCACGTCCTCCATCAGCCCGACGCCTTGCCCCGCGCCCCAGATCTCCTTCCATGCCTTCGCCTTGCTCGTGCCTTCGGCGAAGTTCATCGCTTCCTTGTTGGACTCCGGCAAAGCGTCTGGGTCGAGCCCCGCTTTGACGATGCTCTCGCGGATGTAGTTGCCGTGCACGCCGGTGAAGAGGTTCGTGTAGATGATGTCGGCGGCTTTCGCATCGACGATTGCGCGCTTGTAGGCCTCCAGCGCGTGCGCTTCTTTCGTCGCGATGAAGCGCGTGCCCATGTAGGCGAGGTCCGCGCCCATCGCCTGCGCGGCGAGAATCGAGCCGCCGTTGGCGATTGCGCCCGACAGCACGATCGGACCGTCGAAGATGCGCCGCACTTCGCCGACGAGCGCGAACGGTGACGTCGTGCCCGCATGGCCGCCCGCGCCCGCCGCGACGAGAATGAGGCCATCGACGCCCGCTTCGAGCGCTTTCTGCGCGTGTCTCAGATTGATGACATCGTGCAGCACGATGCCGCCATACGAGTGAACGGCGTCGATCATTTCCCTGACCGGCGCACGCAGGCTCGTGATGAAGATCGGCACCTTGTGCTCGACGCACACGCGCACATCCTGCTCGAGCCGCGCATTCGACTGATGAACGATCTGGTTCACCGCGATCGGTCCGATGACCGCTTCCGGATTCGCCGCCCTGTGCTCCGCGAGCGCGGCCTGAATCTGGGTGAGCCATTCGTCGAGCAATTCGGCGGGGCGAGCGTTCAGCGCCGGAAACGAGCCGACGATCCCCGCCTTGCATTGCGCAAGCACGAGTTCCGGATAACTGACGATGAACATCGGCGAGCCGACGACGGGCAATGTGAGGTGCTGCAAGATGGCGGGCAGGGCCATGGCACGAATCTCCTGAATGTGTCCGGGCAGCATTGAAGCCATTCTACGAACTGGCGCTCGTTTTCGGGAAAGCGCGCGCGCCCGGATAGCGAACGATCGTTCGATTATAAGCACGGCATCGTCGGCGAAACATCCGCCATTTCCCGAAGAAGTCTTCGGTTTCCGCGTTCGCACGCCCTCCGGCGCGTGAGCAATGGCGCCCCCGCGCCTACAATGACCCGCAATGCCACGAACAAGAAAACACCATGTCTTTCGGAGACTACGAGCCGTTTCGCGTCGATGCGGGGGACGTCGAAATCGTCGGGATGAAAGGCGGTGACGGACCGCCGCTGCTCCTCATGCACGGTCATCCGCAAACGCACGAAATCTGGCACAAGTGCGCCGGCGAGCTTGCCAAACACTTCAGCGTGATCGCCACGGATCTGCGCGGCTACGGCGCGTCGGGGAAGCCGAAAAGCGACGCGCGTCACACGCCGTATTCGAAGCGCGCGATGGCCGCCGATCAGGTCGCGGTGATGCGTCACTTCGGCTTCGAACGCTTTCTCGTCTGCGCGCATGATCGCGGCGCGCGTGTCGCGCATCGCATGGCGATGGACTTTCCGGATGCCGTCGATCGTCTGATGCTGCTCGATATCGCGCCGACGCTCGCGATGTACGAGGCGACCGACCGCGCCTTCGCGACCGCATACTTCCACTGGTTCCTGCTGATTCAACCGTCGCCGTTGCCCGAGTTGCTGATCGGCGGCAATCCGAACGCCTATATCGATCGCGTGATGGGCAATCGGCACGCGGGACTCGCGCCGTTCGCGCCGCACGCGTTGCAGGCGTATCGCGACGCGCTCGCATCGCCCGGCGCGATCTTCGCGATGTGCGAGGACTACCGCGCATCGGCGAGCATCGATCTGGACCACGATCGCGCCGATCTCGAACGCGGCCTGAAGGTCGCGTGTCCGCTGCGCGTGCTGTGGGGAGAAGAAGGCGTGATCGAGCGATGCTTCGATGCGCTCGATGAATGGCGGCGCGTCGCACGCGACGTGAGCGGCCGCGCGCTGCCGTGCGGGCACTACATTCCCGAGGAACAGCCCGACATGCTGCTCGCGGAAATGCTCGCCTTCTTCGAGGCCGATGCCCCCTGAAACCCGCGCCGGCATTGGGTCTTACGCCGATTCAGGTGATCGTTAAAGTTTTGTAGGGAAAGCACCGATGCACGTGAAACAGCGTCGCGCTACGATACGCTGGACGTTGATCACGTCCCTATGATTCTGCCGCTTGCCGTAGCTGACAAGCGGCTTTCTTTTGGGCGTCCGGTTTGATCAGGCCGCCGACAGCATCGCGCCGCTCACGTTCACCGAGCCGCCGCGCGCCAATTCCCCGACAATCGTCTCGATGAGCCTCCGACGCTCGCCCGGCCGCGCGAGCGCATCGGCGGCGGCGCGCATCGCGCGGGCTTGCCCGGTCATTGCGAGCAAGGCGTCGAAGGACATCGCGCGCACTTCCATCAGCTTGAACACGATCAGCACCTTGAGCGCGTTCTTCGCGTTGCGTGTGGGATCGGCTTGCAGATAGTCGAGCCGCGATGCAGCCACATCGAGCGCGCGCGCGACATCGGTGAATGGCGCGCCGTGCCCGGGAATCACGAGATCGACGTCGAGCGTCGAGATCAGTTCGAGCACCGCGCGCTCTTCCGCGAAACCGCTGTCGCCTTCCAACTCGGGAAAGATCACGCCGAAGCCGTTTTCCCATAACGCGTCGGCGCTGATCAGTACGCGCATCTGCGGACAATGCAGCATCAAGGAATGCGGATCGTGGCCCGGCGCGCCGAGCACGTTCCATTCGAAGCCGCCGAGCGCGAGCGTCGTGCCGTGTTCGATCGTTCCCGTGAAGTCGAAGCGTTCGCAGCGCTGGCCGGTTGCGCGAAACGTGAGCGCTTCTTCATCCCACGTGCGCACGGCGTGCGCCTCGCTCGCGGGAATCAGCGTGCGGCACGCATGGTTTTTCTGAAGCAGCGCGTTGCCGCCGCAATGATCCGAATGCAGATGCGTGTTGACGATCAGATCGAGCGTGCGCGCGCCGAGCTTCTGCTTGACGAGCGCGAGCGTCTGCGGCGCGTGCGACGCATAGCCGGTATCGACGATCGCGGTGCCTTCATCGCTCGCGAACAGCACATTGTTCGAGGACAGCCAGCCGCGCTCGAACACCGTCATGGATTCCGGAAGCGCCTTCA
Organism: Caballeronia sp. INML2; assembly: GCF_023631365.1. Classification (NCBI taxonomy): domain Bacteria; kingdom Pseudomonadati; phylum Pseudomonadota; class Betaproteobacteria; order Burkholderiales; family Burkholderiaceae; genus Caballeronia; species Caballeronia sp. INML2. Next base: position 100,713 of record NZ_JALQDH010000002.1, read on the forward strand.
CGCGCGCGGCTCCTTCGGCATCACGAGGATGGTGGCCGTCCCCTTCATCACCGTCTCGCCGTGCTGATTGCGCGCGCCGCCTTCGAGCTTCACGAGGTCGCCGCCGAGGCTCGCTTTCCACTTCGCTTCGGTGACGCGCCAGAACATCGTGAGCACGTCGTTCGCCTTCGCGGCGCGCGTCAGCTTGATCCCGAACTCGAGGCCGAGCGGCTGCGCGTCGCGCGAGAAATGCGCGGCGAGCATCGCCATCAGATGCGCGGTCGGCTGCGTGCCGGAGGCGATCAGCGAACCGAAGCGGCTCGCGCGCGCGTAGGCGTCGTCGTGATGCAGCGGGTTGAGATCGTTGACGAGCGTCGCGAAATGTTTGATCGAATCGGGCGGCAGCGCGAGCGTCGCTTCGAACGATTCGCCGATCGTCACGACGCGCGCGCCATGGCGGCGGCTCTCGACGCGCGCGAGCACCGCGCGCTTTTCATGATCGTCGCTGGAGGCCCACGCCGCGATTTCGCCGATGGTGCGAAGGCAGCCGTCGCAGAAGCCGGTCTCCGGGTTCATGCGGCAGACGTCGACGCACGGCGACGCCAGGCCGGTCATGACTCGGCCGTCTCGCGCAAGGCGACATCGACGACCGGCGCGCCCGTCAACTCGATCAACTCTTGCGGCGACAGATTGAACACCGCATGCGGATGCCCCGCCGCGGCCCAGAGACTGTCGAGCGCGAGCAGGTCTTCGTCGATCAGCGTGACCGGCTCGACCGCGTGGCCGATGGGGCACACACCGCCGATCGCATAGCCGGTCTTCTCGCGCACGAACTTCGCATCCGCGCGCGCCAGTGCGCCGACGCGCGCCGCGACCTTCGCCTCGTCCACGCGATTCGCGCCGCTCGCGATCACGAGCACGGGCGCATCGTCCTCGCGGCGCCGAAAGAGAATCGACTTGGCGATCTGCGCGACCGCGCAGCCCAGGCCGGCGGCGGCCTCGGCGGAAGTCTTTCCGGTTTCCGGCAGCATCACGACGTCGTGCGGATGGCCGCGTTCCTTCAGCAAGAGCGCGACGCGCCGCGCGGAATCGGGTAATTGATCGATCATCGTGGTCCTTTGTCGTTCAGGCGCAGGCGGCGACGCCATCGCGCTTTTTCGTGAAGAGCGCACGGCCGGCGCGCGACGAACTGGGCTTGGCGATAGCGCGCGAAATGAAATCGCCGATATCGACGAGCTGATCCAGATCGACGCCCGTCTCGATGCCGAGCCCGTTCATCAGATAGACGACGTCTTCCGTCGCGACATTCCCGGTCGCGCCCTTGGCATACGGACAGCCGCCGAGCCCCGCGACCGATGCGTGGAAAATCTCGATGCCTTCGAGCAGCGCCGCATAGATGTTGCCAATGGCCTGTCCGTACGTGTCGTGAAAGTGCCCGGAGAGCCGCTCGCGCGGAAACACCTTCTGCGCCGCCGCGAGCACTTCGCGGGTGCGCTTGGGCGTGCCGACGCCGATCGTATCGGCGATGTCGATTTCATCGCAGCCGAGCGCCTTCATGCGCTCGACGACATCCACGACCGACTCGATGCTCACTTCGCCCTGATACGGGCAGCCGAGCGCGCACGAGATGCTGCCGCGCAGGCGCATGCCCGCGTCCTTCGCGGCTTTCGCGACCGGCTCGAAACGCGCGATGCTCTCCGCGATGCTGCAGTTGATGTTCTTCTGCGAGAACGCCTCGCTCGCCGCGCCGAAGATCACGATCTCATCGGCCTTCGATTCGAGCGCGCCTTCGAAGCCGCGCATGTTCGGCGTCAGCACGGAGTAGATCGTGCCCGGACGGCGCTCGATGCCAGCCATCAGGGCGGCGGCGTCGGCCATCTGCGGCACCCATTTGGGCGACACGAACGACGTCGATTCCACATTGACGATGCCCGCGCGCGCGAGCCGGTTCACGAGCTCCATCTTGGTTTGCGTGGGCACGAACTCCTTTTCGTTCTGCAGGCCGTCGCGCGGCCCGACTTCGACGATTTTCACCTTGGCCGGAATCATGGCTGTCTCCTTTTATGTGCGATGCGTTCAGTACCCGCGCTTGAAATCGACGATGCCGCTGATCGGTTCGCCGCGCGCGAGCGCTTTGATCTTGCCGGCGATCTGCACGATGCTTTCTTCGCGCAGCGTTTCCGCCGAAATGTGCGGCGTGACCGACACGCGCGGGTGGGTCCAGAACGGATGATCCTGCGGCAGCGGTTCCGTGTGGAAGACATCGAGCGTGGCGGCGGCGATCTGGCCGCTGTCGAGCGCGGCGAGCAGATCGGCGTCGACGAGATGCGGGCCGCGCGCGACGTTCACGAGATACGCGCCGCGCGCGAGCCTGCCGAACGCGCGCGCGTTCAGAATGCCTTCGGTGTCGGGCGTATGCGGCAACAGGTTGATGAGCACCTTCACGCCGTCCAGAAAAGCATCGAACTGATCGGGGCCTGCGTGAACCTGCACGCCTTCGATCATCTTCGGCGACCGGCTGTAGCCCCGCACCGGCACGCCGAGCTTCAGCAGTCCCTTCGCGACTTCAGCGCCCAGCACGCCGAGCCCGAGCACGCCGACGGTGAACGACTCGCGCGCGTGCTGCGGCAGCTTTTCCCAGCGGCGTTCGCGTTGCAGCGCGTCGTATTCGTCGAAACGGCGCAGATAGCGCAGCACGCAGTAGGTCGCATATTCGACCATCTGCCGGGCCATGCCGGTATCTTCGAGACGCACGAGCTTCGCGTTCGGCGGCAACGTGCCGGGTTCCTTGCGCTCGACATCGAGAATGGCGTCGACGCCCGCGCCGAGATTGAACACGGCCTTCAGATCCGGACGATTCGCGAAGAGTTCGCGCGGCGCCCGCCAGACGATCGCGTAATCGGCGGGCGCGGTGTCCCCCGGTTCCCACACGCGCAGGTCCGCATCCGGCAACTCGCGTCTCAGGCCGCCGAGCCACGCGTCGAGATCGGCGCCCTTTTCGTAGAAGATGATTTTCATGCGTGGCCGTGTCCGCACGAGCGCCCGGTGCTTTCGACGCCGACGTTCTGCGCAGACTCCGCGCGCATGCCGAGACGCTCGATCAGCTTGCGGTCCGCTTCGGCTTGCGGGTTGCTCGTCGTCAGAAGCTGGTCGCCGTAGAAAATCGAATTCGCGCCGGCGGCGAAGCACAGCGCCTGCAGCGCTTCGTCCATCTGCTCGCGACCGGCGGAGAGACGCACCATCGCCTTCGGCATCGTGATGCGCGCGACCGCGATCGTGCGCACGAACTCGAACGGATCGAGTGCGTCGACGCCCGTGAGCGGCGTGCCCGGGACCTGCACGAGATTGTTGATCGGCACCGATTCGGGATACGGCTCCATGTTCGCGAGCTGCGAGATCAGCCCCGCACGCTCGCGCCGCGACTCGCCCATGCCGACGATCCCGCCGCAGCAGACATTGATGCCCGCGTCGCGCACGTGCTCCAGCGTGTCGAGACGATCCTGATACGTGCGCGTCGAGATGATCTGACCGTAAAACTCCGGCGACGTATCGAGATTGTGGTTGTAGTAATCGAGACCGGCTTCGCGCAGCCCCTGCGCCTGATGCGCTTCGAGCATGCCGAGCGTCACGCAGGTTTCGAGGCCCATCGCCTTGACGCCGCGGATCATGTCCTTGATCGGCTCCAGATGACGATCCTTCGGATTGCGCCACGCCGCGCCCATGCAAAAGCGCGTCGCGCCGTTGGACTTCGCGACTTCGGCCGCCTTCAGCACTTCGTCGACGTCCATCAGCTTGTCGGCCTTGAGGCCGGTGTCGTGATGCACCGATTGCGGACAGTACGCGCAGTCTTCCTCGCAGCCGCCCGTCTTGATCGAGAGCAGCGTGGAAAGCTGCACCGCGTTCGGATCGAAATTTTCGCGATGCACGGTCTGCGCGCGATAGAGCAGATCGTTGAACGGCAAGTCGTACAGCGCGACGACATCGGCGACGCGCCAGCGCTGCATCGGCTGCGGCGTGGTCGTGGAAGTGGTCTCTGCGGCGGTTTGCTGTGTCATGGGGTCAATCCTTTCGATGAAGCTGGTCTGTCAGAAGGCCGATGTCGAGCGAATCGGCGGCGCGCCGTGCGTCGTTCGGCGCGAGATGCGGGATCACGCCGATGAGCGGCGCTTCGATGCGTTGCTTGAGCGTTGCGATATTTTCGTCCGGATACAGCATGTTCGGGTCGACGCGATTCGCGACCCAGCCCGCGAGCGTCAGTCCGCGCGAGGCGATGGCTTCCGCGGTCAAGAGCGCGTGGCTGATGCAGCCGAGCCGCATGCCGACCACGAGCACCACCGGCAGATTCAGCGCGACGGCGAGATCGGCGGTGTCGTGCGTATCGTCGAGCGGCACGCGAAACCCGCCGACGCCTTCCACCACGACGATATCCGCTTTCGTCGCGGCATGGCGATGCGCGTCGACGATGCGCCCGATATCGAGCGCGATGCCTTCACGCGCGGCGGCGATGTGCGGCGCGATCGGCTCGCGCATCATGAACGGCGTGCGGATGTCGTTGGGCAGTGCGACGCTCGCGGCGGCGTCGAGCTGATCGGCGTCTTCGTTGTGCAGCACGCCGTCGCGCTCGCTGGCGCCCGACGCGATCGGCTTCATCGCGGCGGCGTGCAGGCCGGCGCGCGCGAAGCCGTGCAGCAGCGCCGCGGAGACGAAGGTCTTGCCGATTTCCGTATCGGTTCCGGCGACGAATAGCGATAAGGCGGTCATAGCGTGTTCAAAGCGTGATCGAGGCGCGCGAGATCGTCCTCGCTGTGCGCGGCGGAAAGCGAAATGCGCAGCCGCGAGGTGCCGGCGGGAACCGTCGGCGGGCGAATCGCGGGCACCCAGAGGCCGTGCTTGTCGAGCGCGGCGGCGATTTCCAGCGTTTCGTCGTTGCCGCCGATCACGAGCGGCTGCACGGCGGTATGCGAATCGACGGGCATCCAGCGCGTGCGTTTCAGCATCGCGCGGGTCGTCTCGATGAGCGATGCGAGATGCGCGCGCCGCTGATCGCCCTCGTCGCTGCCGATGATCCTCACGCTCGCCGACACCGCATGCGCGACAGCGGGCGGCGACGCCGTCGTGAAGATATACGGACGCGCCCGCTGCACGAGCCATTCGGCGACGGTTTCATCCGCCGCGACGAACGCGCCCGCGACGCCCGCCGCCTTGCCGAGCGTGCCCACATAGACGAGATGCGGCGAGCGCAGCGCGTAATGCGCCAACGCGCCGCGTCCTTGCGGGCCGAGCACGCCGAAACCGTGCGCATCGTCGACGACGAGCCACGCGCCGTATTTCTCCGCGAGTTCGACGAGACGCGCGAGCGGCGCGATGTCGCCGTCCATGCTGAACACCGTATCGGTGACGATGAGCTTCGTCGCGGCGCAGTCACCTGAGGCGTCGAGCATCGCGTCGAGTGCGTCCATGTCGGCGTGCGGGTAGATCTGCGTTTCCGCGCGCGACAGGCGCACGCCGTCGATGAGCGACGCGTGGTTCAGTGCATCGGAGAACACGAGCGTGCCGCGCCCGGCGAGCGCGGTCACCACGGCGAGGTTCGCCATGTAGCCGGTGCTGAAGAAGAGCGCGCGCGGGTTGTCGACGAAACCGCCCGAGAACGCGGCGAGATCGTCTTCGAGTTGCGCGTGTGCGCGCGAATGGCCGCCGAGCAGATGCGAGCCGCCGCTGCCGGCGCCGAACAGCGACGCGCCCTGCCCGAGCGCCGCGCGGATCGCTTCGTGCGCGGCGAGGCCGAGATAATCGTTGCTCGCGAAGCCGACCATCTCGCGGCCATCGACCGTCATGTGCGCGGAGCACGCGCTGTCGATCGTCTTGCGGCGGCGTCGCAGGCCGCGCGCGTCGATATCGGCGAGGCCTTGCTTCAGCGTTTCATACAGCGCTTGCGAAGTGTTCGTCATGTTGCGTCTCCGCCAAGCGTCGCGTCGAGCGTGTCGCGCGTGCGTTGCGCGAGGAGCAGGAGTTCGTCGTCGGAGAGGATGTACGGCGGCATCAGATAGACCGTCGTGCCGATCGGACGCATCAGCAGTTCGCGCTGCAACGCGTTGGCGAAAAAGCGCCGCGAGAAAGTCTTGTCGTCGATATCGACATCGAACGCGAAGATCGTGCCGCGCTGGCGCAGATTGCGCACGCGCTCATGTTCGAGCAGCGGCTGCAACGCTTCGTGCAGCAACGCGGACTTGCGCCGGTTCTCCGCGAGCACGTTCGCGCGCTCGAAGAGATCGAGCGTCGCCAGCGCGGCGCGGCACGCGAGCGGGTTGCCCGTGTACGAATGCGAATGCAGAAAGGCGCGGGTGATGTCGTCGTCGTAAAAGGCGGCGTAGATATCGTCACGCGTGAGGACAATCGAAAGCGGCAGGTAGCCGCCGCTGATGCCCTTCGACAGGCAAATGAAATCCGGCCAGATTCCGGCCTGCTCGCACGCGAAAAACGTACCGGTGCGCCCGCAGCCGACCGCAATTTCATCGGCGATCAGATGCACGCCGAATTCGTCGCAAAGTGCGCGCAACTGCGTGAGATACGACGCGTCATACATGGCCATGCCAGCCGCGCATTGCACGAGCGGCTCGACGATGACCGCCGCGAGTGCCGACGCGCGTTGCTCGAACAGCGCGCGCATTGCGCCGATGGCTTCATCGACGCCCACCGCGGCCGGCGACGCGACCACATGCGCATGACGAATCAGCGGATCGTAAGCGTCCTTGAAAATGGCGACATCGGTGACGCCGAGCGCGCCGATCGTTTCACCGTGATAGCTGTTCGCAAGGCACGCGAACTCGCGCTTCCCGCCCCGTCCGCGATTGCGCCAGAAGTGAAAGCTCATCTTCAGCGCGATCTCGACCGCCGAGGCGCCGTCCGACGCAAAAAAGGCATGTCCGAGCGTGCGGCCGGTCAGCGCACAAAGACGCTCGGCCAGTTCGACCGCCGGTGCGTGCGTGCAGCCGGCGAGCATCGCGTGTTCGAGCGTGTCGAGCTGATCTTTCAGCGCGCGGTTGATGTCGTCGTTCGCGTGGCCGAAGAGATTCACCCACCACGAGCTGATCGCATCAAGATAGCGGTTGCCTTGCGGATCGTAGAGCCACGCGCCCTTGCCGCGCGCGATCGGCACGAGCGGCACGCGCTCATGATGTTTCATCTGGGTGCACGGATGCCACACGGCTGCAAGCGAGCGGGCAACCCAGTCCTGATTGGCTTCTGTGTTCAAAAACGGCTCCCAGGCCCGCGCGCGCGGTGCGGGCCGGATACGTCGGGCAGGCGCCTGGACGCCTGCGTTGCGGGGAAACTGCGCGAGTCAATTATCCCTAAAAGATGCGCAGGCTTCCGTATTCGGAAGGTTTTTTTGGGCATGCGCGCGTGCCCAACGGAAATGCGAAAACGCGCTATCGCACGCAACTTCGTTCAATTCGAAGCGTTGTCGGCGGATTGGCGCGGAAGATGCGTGTTCGATAAAGGCGAACGCCGGTGCGAAGACCGGCGTTCGGAGGAATCGGGAAAGGGCGCGGTCAGCGCGATGCGGTCTGCGTCTCGGCCGCCTGATCGTTCCAGACGACGCGATTGTTCACCGCGTAGAGCCTGCAAGGATCGGCGCTCTGCTTCTGGCAGCTCGCAATGGCGACGGCCATCGGATCGTCGCCGCCTTCGGCCCACGACCACGCGCCGGAATCCGACACGGCGAACGCGCGGCTCGAATACTGCGAGAGGAAGTTGCGATAGCCGGCGCGGCCGTTTTCATCGACGTACGGAACGGCCTGCACCGAATCGAGATCCGCGAAGTGGGTCGCGTTCGGCATGTTCGGCTCGGAAACCTGGTACTGCACGGCGGTCGGCATGCCGATCTGCGCGAGGAAGGACCTCACGCGCGGCCACCAGATCTGCACGCCGTCGCGATCGCCGACGAGCCGATGCGCATCGTTCTTGTAGGTGCCGAAATCGACCATGTTCGCGCGCGCACCGTGCGACGTGAAGGCGGTGAACATCTGCGTGGAAAGATCGCCCTGCCAGACCGAGTCGTTGTCGCCATAGAGCCACAACGACGGCAGGCGCACGTTCTGGCCGTAATCGCCGAACGCGCTGACGAGGTTTTTCTGCCAGCCCGTGCATTCGTCCTGACGCAGGCCGCCCGAGAAGTTGATGAGGCCGCGCACGCCGGGCGCCGCGACGGCATCGCGCGCGCCGTAGGCGATCGTCGTCAGGCCGCCGTGCGACGTGCCCGCGACGACGATATGTGTCTTGTCGACATACGCCTGCTCGCTCATGTACGCGACGGTCGCCGCGACATCCTGTGCCTGGGCGAAGCCGTTCGCCTCGACGTCGCAGCCGTGGCCGGCATAATCGCCGCCCGAGCCCGCGAAACCACGGCGATTCGGCACGACCACGACATAGCCGTGGCGCACGAATTCACGCGCGAGCGCGACCGGCCGATTGCGCGGCTGAGCGTGCGAGTCGCCGGGAAGCTTGCCGTGGTTGAAGACGATCATCGGGAATGGGCCGGCGCCGTCCGGCTTGAATACCGTGGTTTCGAGCGCGATGTCCGCTTCGGGAATTTCGATGACGGCTTCGTTCAGCCCATTCGAGACGGCGGGCAGGCCGGCATCGAGCGAATCGGGAATGCGGGAAAGCGGCTGGCCGAATGCGGGCGCCTGGAGACCTTCGGATTGACGCACGCCGCCGATCGGTTCGGCGCGCACGGCGGACGTGACGAGTGACGTCGCGAGCGCGCACACCATGCCGCATCCGACCAACCAGGTTCTGATCGCCATCCGTGAACTCCGACTGCGCTTCCAATAAGGCGTTGATCCGGCGCGGCCCAACGCTTTTTGAAGTCACAAACCTATCGCGCTGCTCGTGAAGAGCAGTATCGGCTGCGGGTTCCGGGAGTCATGCCCGAAAAAGGCATGACAATTGGCTTCAAAACGGGGCTTCGCTGCGAGCGTCCGGGCACGGAGATGACTGCGCCCTGACGAACACAGATTAACCGTTCAAAATTGCACTGCACAATAAGTGGTACCCCGTAACTGTTTAATCTGAAAGGAAATTCTTAGGAAATTAATACCGTACGCCACTGCATATTTCTTAAAGACATATTTACTTTTCTTTTATCTGTCCATCGACGTAAATCCAGTTTCCATCGATGTTGCGCGTGAAGCGGCTCGCCTCGTGCAACCGGTGCGCGCGCCCGCCTGTCTTGTAGCGCGCAACGAACTCCACTTCCTCGTGATCGGCATCGATTCGTGTGTGGCGCATGATCTGCAGGCCGAGCCAGCGCGTGCCTGCGTCGGCTGCGTCGAGGTCGGGTGGGCACGTGGATTCGGCCCATGTCGCACGAAGATAGGCCGTGTCGCCGAGCACGTAGGCGGTGTAGCGCGAACGCATCAGTTCCATCGCGCTGGCGGGCTTTTCGCTGCCCTCGATGAACCGCCCGCAGCACGCTTCGTAACGCGGCGCGCGTGCATTGGGGCGCTGATCGGGCGCGGCGCCGCCGCAGGGACAGTCCACCGGCTTCATTGATCGACGCCCGGCATCTCGACATGCCGCGGCTGGCTGCGCACGCGTTCGAGCCACGCGCGGATCGCCGGGTAGCGCGACAGGTCGATATTCGCTTCACCGGCGACGTGCGTGTACGCATAGAGCGCGATATCGGCGACGCTGTACCGCTCGCCGACGAAATACGTGCGGGTGGCGAGATGCTGCTCCATCACGTCGAGCGCGCGATAGGAACCGGCGATCTTCTCGGGCAGGCGGGCATCGCCGGGATTCTTCTGAAACTGCAGGATGAAGCGCGCCACGGCCACATACGGCTCATGACTGTACTGCTCGAAGAACATCCATTGCAGCGCTTGCGCGCGCTCGAGGCGATCGGTCGGCATGAGGGGAGTGCCGTCGGCGAGATAGCAGAGGATCGCGTCGGATTCGGATAGCGTCGTGTGTTCGTCGATGACGAGCACCGGCACCTTGCCGTTCGGATTGAGCCGTTTGAATTCGTCGGTGCGGGTCGCCCCGTGCATCATGTCGACTTCATGCCACGCGTAAGGCAGGCCGAGCTGTTCGAGGATGAGGCGAACCTTGTAGCAGTTGCCCGATGCGGAAACGCCGTGTACTTGATAGGTCACATTCCCTCCAGTTTCACCATTCGAGCTTCGTGCCGTCGTATTGCACGAAGGTCCCGTTGAACGCGTCGCGCATCGCGCCCGCTTCGGCGATCACCGCGCGCATGCCCGACACGCTGTGCGCGACGTCGATCGCCGCCGACGGTCCGCCCATTTCCGTGCGCACCCAGCCCGGATGCAGCGCGACGCACGCCGAATGACGCGATTCCAGCGACGCCACTTTCAGCGCCGAATTGAGCGCCGCCTTGCTCGCCCGATACAGCCAGCCGGTCGTGCCGCTCGCCCCGCCGATGCTGCCCATCTTGCTCGACACGACCGCGAGCACGCCGTTCGCGGCATCGGTGAGCGGCAGAAGCACGGGAATCAGTTGCATCGGGCCGCGGACGTTCGTGTGCATGACCTGATCGAAATCGTCGGCGCCGATGGTTTCGACGCCTTCGGTGCGCGGACCGTACACGCCCGCAACCACGATCGCCACGTCCAGCTTTTCCTCGTCCAGTTGCCACGCGAGCGCGGCGATCTGCTCGGGCTGCGTGACGTCGAGCGGGAAGGTTTGCGCGCCCATCGCGTCGAGCGCGGAGAGCGAGGCCTTGTCGCGTGCCGTGGCGAGCACGCGCCAGCCATCGCGACAATATTCGCGCGCGAATTCGTGGCCGAGGCCGCGCGACGCGCCGACGATCAATACCGTTTTCATGACCGATACGTTCCTTGTTTGGACGACCTTGCGACTATAGCGCGCGACTCGGCGTCGCGGATCGTTCGCCGGCCTTTCGGCTATCGTTGTGCGCTTTCAGAAAAGCAAGACGGAAAGATGAGGCATACCGATATCGTGATCGTCGGCGCGGGGCCGGCGGGTTTGTGTCTGGCGAATGCGTTGAGCGGCGCGGATTTGTCGATCGTGCTCGTCGAGCAGCAGAGCGACGACGCGCTGCGCGAGCCCGCGTTCGACGGACGCGAGATCGCGTTGACGCAGAAATCCGTCACGTTTCTGAAGACGCTCGGCGTGTGGGCACGTATCGGCGCGCACGCGAAATCGCAGCTTGCGGACGCGCGCATCTTCAACGGGTCGTCGCCGTTCTCGCTGAAGATCGGTCACGCGCTTGCGGGGCATGCCGAGCTCGGCTGGCTCGTGTCGAATCATCTGATCCGGCGCGCGGCGTTCGATGCGGTCGGGCATCGTCGCGCGTCGGGCGCGGACATCCGCATCATCGCGTCCGAGCGCGTGATCGATATCGATACCGATGCTTCCGGCGCGCGCGTGCGGCTCGAAAGCGGCGAGACGATCGAGGCGCAGCTCGTCGTCGCGGCGGACAGCCGTTTCTCCGCCACGCGCCGCATGCTGGGCATCGCCGCCGACATGCACGATTTCGGCAAGTCCATGCTGGTTTGCTGCATGACGCACGACGCGCCGCACGATCACGCGGCGTGGGAATGGTTCGGCCATCGGCAGACGCTCGCGCTGCTGCCGATGAATCCTGATCCGGAAACAGGCGCGCATCGGTCGTCGGTCGTGGTGACACTCGACGCGCGTGACACAGAGCGACTGAACGCGCTCGATGCCGATGCGTTCAATCGCGAAATCGAGCGACGCTTCGAGCGAAGGCTCGGGACGATGGCGTTGCGCACGACGCGGCATGTCTATCCGCTGGTGTCGGTTTATCCGAAGCGTTTCGTGGCGAAGCGTTTCGCGACGGTCGGCGATGCGGCGGTCGGCATGCATCCGGTCACGGCACATGGGTTCAATTTCGGGCTGGCGGGCATCGAGATGCTTTCACGCGGCATTGGCGATGCGCGCGCGGCGGGGCTCGATATCGCCGGCGATGCGCTGCTCGCGCGATATGAGCAGAAGCATCGGCAGGAGACGCGGCCGCTTTATCTGATCACGCGGTTCATCACGGAGATCTATACGCGCGATTCGTTGCCCGCGCGGGTCGCGCGTGACGCGATGTTGCGCATCGGCGAAAGATTGACGCCGTTCAAGCGCGCCGTGGCGATGTCTTTGGCGGGGCGATGAAGGGTCGTTGCAGTAAATTCCTATATCGTTTGGATGACTAGGGATGCTTATTAAATCGGAGTACAGTCTCGCTACTCGCAACGCTCAGACGAGGAGCAGACCATGTTCAAAATCATTCAAGGAACCTTACCGTCGAATATCGACGAGAGCGAGCTTCGGGAGCTTCAGGCGTATACCGCCCGACGCATGAAGATCGAGGCGCAAGTGCGAAGGCAGATGGGGGAGCCGGACGATGACGATAACGCAGGCTTCATCAGAGCCCTCATGAGTTTTCCGAAAATCGACTGCGACGATTCCATTTTCGATCGTCACGCCAGCACCGGAGATTCCGATGTTTCTGGCTGATACGAACGTCATCAACTAGCAACCGCGCCGGCCCCGGCACCCGACACCCAACACCCGGACCGGCCCGCGGCACTCAAACCAGTTCCACGCCCATCGCGGTCGCTTCGCCGCCGCCGATACACAAACTCGCGACGCCACGCTTCAGCCCGCGCGACTTCAACGCGCCGAGCAACGTCACCAGAATCCGCGCCCCCGAAGCCCCGATAGGATGCCCGAGCGCACACGCGCCGCCATTCACGTTGACCTTGTCGTGAGGCAGATCGTGCTCGCGCATCGCGGCCATCGTCACGACGGCGAACGCTTCGTTGATTTCATACAGATCGACATCGCTCGCGCGCCAGCCGTTCTTCTCGAAGAGCCTGTTGATCGCACCGACGGGCGCCGTCGTGAACAGCGCGGGCTGCTGCGCAAACGTGCTGTGCCCGACGACGCGCGCAATCGGATACACACCGAGACGTTTCGCCGTCGACTCGCGCATCATCACGAGCGCCGCCGCGCCATCCGAAATGGACGACGAATTGGCAGCCGTCACCGTCCCGTCCTTGGCAAACGCGGGCTTGAGCGACGGAATCTTGTCGATGTTGGCCTTGAACGGCTGCTCGTCGCGATCGACGACCGTATCGCCTTTTTTGCCCGGCACGGTGACCGCCGCGATCTCCCACTTGAACGAGCCGTCTTCGTTCGCCCGTTGCGCGCGCCGCAGCGATTCGACTGCGAACGCATCCTGCGACTCACGTGAGAACGCATACGACGATGCGCATTGCTCCGCGAACGTTCCCATCAGGCGGCCCTTCTCGTACGCGTCTTCGAGGCCGTCGAGGAACATGTGATCCAGCACCTGACCGTGGCCCATGCGCATGCCGCCGCGTGCCTTCGGCAAAAGATACGGCGCGTTCGTCATGCTTTCCATGCCGCCCGCGACGATCGCATCGACCGATCCGGCGAGCAGCATGTCATGCGCGAACATCGCGGCGCGCATGCCGGAGCCGCACATCTTGTTGATCGTCGTGCAGCCGGTCGACAGCGGCAGCCCCGCGCCGAGTGCAGCCTGACGCGCGGGCGCCTGGCCCTGGCCGGCGGGCAGCACGCAACCCATGATCGCCTCGTCGATCTGCTCGGGTTTCACACCCGCGCGCTCGACTGCGGCCTTGACCGCCGCAGCGCCGAGCTCTGCCGCGGTCAGCGACGCGAAATCGCCCTGAAACGCCGCCATTGGCGTGCGCGCCGCCGATACGATGACGACGGGATCGGTTTGTGTCTCACTCATGTTTCAACTCCTTGATGACGCCTTGAATAACGGCGGGAATATCGCCCAGACGCGCCGCATCGGACGCGAGTACATCGTTCTCCGCGGAATGCGCGCCGCTTCGGCTCATCGCGGCAATGCACGACTGATACACCGGATCGATCACATCCGATGCGCCGATCATCATGCCCATGTTGCGCAGGCGGCCATCGTGCACGCCGTAGGTCCAGCCGTGCACGGTGAGTTCCTGACCGCGCGCCCATGCATCGTTGACGACGGTCGTGCGGCATACATTGATGGTCTGCTCGATCGTGTTCAGCTCCACGAGACGGCGATGCCGCGCGTCGCCCATCGGCCATTCGTCGAGCAGCCCGGCGTGCTTCTCGCGCACGTCTTCGACATGGCGCAGCCAGTTGTCCGCGAGACCGACGCGCCGCCCGACGAGTGCCGCGCCCACGCCTGAGCAACCGTAATGGCCGACGACCATGATGTGCTTCACCTTCAGCAGATCGACGGCGAACTGGATAACCGAAAGACAGTTGAGGTCCGAGTGCACGACCACGTTCGCGATGTTTCTGTGCACGAACACTTCGCCCGGCGGCAGGCCGATGATTTCGTTGGCGGGCACGCGCGAGTCTGCGCAACCGATCCACAGATATTCCGGCGTCTGCTGATGCGCGAGACGCTGGAAGAAGTCGGCGTCCTCGGCGAGCTTGCGCTGAACCCATTCCTGATTGTTGGCGAACAGGTGAGCAAGCGGAGTCGAGGTTTCGTTGTTGTCGGAAGTAGGGTTCATGTTCGAAAGTCAAAGCGGGACGGCGCGCGTCAGGCGGCGCGCGCGTCGTGTCGGCCGGACTCGTCGAAGCGCTCCGGATAACGGATGCAGAATCGGACGTCCCGGTCATAGGGAAAGAAATCGGCGAGTTCGCCGCGCTGCAGTTGTTCCTTGTAGCGCTGCCAGAGCGCGGGATCGAAAAAATCCGCGTGATGGCGCATGAACGCCTCGCGCACGCGCGGATCGCCGAGCAGAAATGTGCCGTACGTTTCGGGAAAGATATCGTGCGGCCCGACGGTATACCACGGTTCGCCCGACAGCTCGTCTTCCTCATTGCGCGGCGGCGGCACGCGGCGCACGTTGCAGTCGGTCAGATACTCGATTTCGTCGTAGTCGTAGAACACCACGCGACCGTGCCGCGTCACGCCGAAGTTCTTGTACAGCATGTCGCCGGGGAAGATGTTGGCCTGGATCAGCTGCTTGATCGCATCGCCGTATTCCTTGATGCCGTGATCGACTTCGTCATCGCTTCCGTCTTTCAGAAAGAGATTCAGCGGCACCATGCGGCGCTCGATATACACGTGCCGGATGACGAGATTGTCGCCTTCGTACTCGATCATCGACGGCGCTTCCTTCTCCAGTTCGCGGATGAGCGCGTCGTCGAGGCGCGCGACGGGCAGCGCGACGCTCGAATATTCGAGCGTGTCGGCCATGCGGCCCAGGCGATCGTGACGCTTCACGAGCTGATACTTGTCCTGGATCTTCTGCCGCGTGGTTTCCTTCGGCGGCGGAAACGCGTCCTTGATGAGCTTGAACACATAAGGAAACGACGGCAGCGTGAAGACGATCATCACGAGCCCTTTGATGCCGGGCGCGACGATGAACTTATCGCTCGAATGCGACAGATGATGCAGCAAGTCGCGATAGAAATCGTTCTTGCCCTGCTTCTGCAAGCCGAGCGACGTATAGATTTCGGCCTTCGGTTTGCGCGGCATGATCGTGCTCAGGAACTGCACATACGCCGATGGCACTTCCATATCGACCAGAAAATACGAGTGCGAGAAGCTGAAGATAATGAGCACCTGCTCGCGCGACAGCAGCACGGTGTCGAGCGCGAGCAGCCCGGGCGACGTGTGCCGGATGGCGATGGCGAAGGGCAGCAGCGCATCGCCGTTGATGACGCGCCCGACGATATACGCCGCCTTGTTCCGGAAGAACAGCGACGACAGCACATGAATCTGAAAATTCGGCGCGGGCGTGATATCGCCGAAAGCATCGCGCATCGCCTGTATCACGCATTGCACGTCGCGCTGCAAGTCTTCGAACGGCGGATCGAGCTGAAAATTCGTGACGATGCGCTCGAGCGTCGCGGCGAGGCCGTCCTTCTGCGGGTAATACGCGCGATAGGTGGGCTTCGCGGCGGGTTCATCGTTTTCGATGTATTCGGTCGAGATTGCCGGCCGGACGAAGATGAAATCGTTGTTGAAGTACGAGCGATGCAGGATCTTGCAGCACACGGAATTGAAGAACGTCTCCGCGCATTCGGGCTGGCGGTGCGTCGTCAGCAAGCCGATGTAGTGCAGCTTGATCTGCTGCCACACGTCGTCGTCGATGTTCTCGGCGTCGTATTCGTCTTCGAGCAGCGTCACGCATTCGGCGACGCGATCGTCATACGATGCAATGCGCTCGCGCGCCAGTTGCTGCACCGCGAGCCATTCGCCGCGCTCGAACAGGCCCTTCGCCTTGATCGCGGCGTCCCGGAACACGCGGTAGTGATGCTCGAAGCCTTCGAGTATCGTCTGCGCGACATCGAAGCCGATTTGCGACGAGAGCAGCTTGGGGAAATGATTCATGTCGACCCTGCGCTTCGGGTGGGGCAGTCACGTCATGCCGCTTTGGGTTTGCGCGCGCGCTTTTCCGTTCCTGCTGCGATCAGCGCGCGGCCTTGTTCCTCATACGCGGCGAGCTCGGTGAGCGTCGTGTTCAGGTCTTCGAGCTGACGTTCGAGCACCTCGCGATGCGCCGCGATCGTATCGACGAACGCTTGCAATTGCGTGGTCGAGCCGGTCGGCGAGTCATAGAGATCGAGCAGCGTGCGGATTTCCGACAGCGTGAAGCCGAGCCGCTTGCCGCGCAGCGTGAGCTTGAGGCGCGTACGGTCGCGCGGCGAATACACGCGCCGCAGGCCGTTCGAGCCTTCGCGCTTCGGCGCGAGCAGGCCCTGATCTTCGTAGAAGCGAATCGCACGCGGTGTGATGTCGAATTCGCGCGACAGTTCGGTGATCGTGTAGTGCGTCGGCTGAGTCATCGCGGGCCGGCAGCGCAAATGCGCGCGCAACGTTAGAATGGATGTTTACGTTATCGTCAACTTCGCTAAATTGCAACGCGGCGCAAACCCGGAGACACGGACCGAATGAACGCACTCGAACACCAGCTCGATTATGTTTTCGCCGACGCGCTGCCCGAATCGGGCGGTGTCAAGGAAGTGGCGCCGGGCGTTTTCTGGCTGCGCATGCCGTTGCCGTTCGCGCTCGATCACATCAATCTCTGGCTGCTGCGCGACGAGATCGACGGCGTGAAGGGCTGGACCGTGATCGACTGCGGCATTTCGAACGACACGATCCGAGCGAACTGGGAGCGTGTGTTCGACACCGTGCTCGATGGCCTGCCCGTGCTGCGCGTGATCGTCACGCATTGCCATCCGGACCATCTGGGCCTTGCCGACTGGATCTGCAACGGCGGCGACAAAAAGCGCTGGAACGTGCGCCTCTGGATCTCGCTGGGCGAATACGCGATGGGCCGCGTGATGGCCGCCGGCGACGGCTCCAACGCCGGCGGCGAAGACGCGCATCGGGCAATTACGCGAGCATCATCGCGCGCGGCTCGCGGAGGTGCGCGAGGCGTGCGCACTGAAACCGTGCAGCGCCGCGGATATCGTGCCGATCATGTTCAAGCGAAAGCTCGACATTCATCAGATGACATTCGCGCTCGGCGAAGCACTCGCGCATCTGAATCTGCTCTGGCTCGATGGCACGTTGAGGCGCGAAACCGGCGATGACGGCGTGATCCGCTTTTCGCCGGTTTGACATTGTGGTAGTTACTGCACGGAAACGCCGCCGAAGTTCACGCGCCCGAACGGACTCACGTTATAGCCGCTGACGTTCGCACGCGTGAGCGCCGCAGCCGTCGGATAGACGAGCGGAATCCACAGCGCCTGGTCGTGGATGATCTTCTGCGCATCGACATAGGCCTTGGTGCGCTGCGCGACATCGGGCGTCGATTTGCCGTCGGCGATGAGCTTGTCTAGCCGGCTGTCGCAGTAGCGCGCGAAGTTGATGCCCGACTTCACCGCATTGCAACTGAAGAGCGGCGACATGTAGTTGTCGGGGTCGCCGTTATCGCCGGCCCAGCCCATGAACAGCATGTCATGCTGACCTTGCTTCGCCTCCTTGATCAGTTCGCCCCACTCGATCACCTTGACTTGCGCCTTCACGCCGATCTTCGCGAGGTCGGCCTGCAGCAATTCGGCGCCGGCTTTCGGATTCGGATTCAGCACGCTGCCGTTCGGGCGCACCCAGATGGTCGTGTCGAAACCGTTCGGGAAGCCTGCGTCGGCGAGCAGTTTCTTCGCATCGGCGGATGAATACTTGTACGCCGCGATGGTCTTGTCGTAGCTCCACGTGTTGGGCGGATACGGATTCACGGCGGGCGTGGCCGTATTGTCGAACACGGTCTTCATGTACGTCGTGCGATCGAAGGCCATGTTGATCGCCTGACGCACCTTCGGGTTATCGAGCGGCTTCTTCTGCGTATTGAGCGCGACGAACGCCGTCATGAACGCGGGCGCTTCGCTGACTTTCAGCGACTTGTCCTTTTTCGCGTCGAGCACGTCCTGCGGCTTCGGCGAAAGCGCGATCTGGCATTCGCCCGCCTTGATCTTCTGCGCGCGCACGGACGCATCCGGCGTGATCGCGTAGATCAGGCGATCGACCTTCGGCTTCGGACCCCAGTACGTCGGATTGACGTCGTAGCGGATCACCGAATCCTTCGTGTAGCTCTTCAGCACGAACGGGCCGGTGCCGATGGGCTTGCTGTTCAGATCGTTTTGCTGGTTCGCCTTCAGCAGCTTGTCCGCGTATTCGGATGAATAGATCGATGCGAAGCCCATCGTGAGAATCGGCACGAAGGTCGCGTTCGGCTCGTTGAGCTCGAATTTCACTGTATGGTCATCGACTTTCGATACGGCCTTGATGAGCTTCACGAGGCCCATCGACTGCGCGTGCGGAAAGCCGCTCGCGCCCGCCACTTTGTGCCACGGATTGCTGTCCGACAGCATGCGCTCGAACGTGAAGACGACATCGTCGGCGCCGAGCGGGCGCGTCGGTTTGAAGTAATCGGTCGTCTGGAACTGGACGTTCGGACGCAGATGGAACGTGTAAGTCAGGCCATCGCTGCTCACGTCCCACTTTTCCGCGAGCGAAGGCGCGACCTTCTTCGCGGCTTCGTCGTAAGAGACGAGCGTATTGAAGACGACATCCGCCGACGCATTGGTCGTCACGAGCGAATTGAATTGCACGACATCGAAGCCGTCCGGGCTCGATTCGGTGCAGACGGTGAGCGGCTTGCTCATCGCGATTGTCGGCGCGGCGAGGATGGATACGGCCGCTGCCGCGGCGAGAAGTTTCAGGCGCATGAGATCTCCCGTGACCTTGCGGTCACACAACGTTTGGTTCTTGTTGCAGTCTTGTAGGATCGCTTGGGCGCGCAGCAAGCGACGCGCCCGGCGCGGCCAGATTACCGAATGCACTCGGCGCCGACAACGATTCGATCGGCATACGCATATTCATGACGGTTCTGTCCCGTGCATGCGCGGCTTGCCGAAATCGGGCGCAACGGGCTAAACTTGCGCCGTCTTTGGGGAGTAGCCTTCCTTCGCGAGCGAAGGAGAACGCGTCAACATCCTCGGCCCTGCTGCCGTGGCGCGTTCGACCGGAACGGTTTGGCGAGACCATCGATGCGCTATGTCGTTCTTGGTCGGACGGCGCGTGGCGCATCGTGGTTCGCTCGACGTCCGGCCGTGGAATTATCGTGTCCCTACAACTACAACATCCCTGTCTTTCGCGCACGCTTGCGCGCTTTTCGCATAGTTCGATGCGAGGTGCCGCATGACGATGCTCTTCCTCGAACTCGCGTTGATGCTTGCGATCATTCTGATCGCGTCAGAGCTATTCACGAACGCGCTCGAACATCTGGGCGAACGGCTCGGTATATCCGAAGGCGTGACCGGGTCGCTGTTCGCGGCGGTCGGCACGGCGTTGCCGGAAACGACGGTGCCTATCATCGCGCTGCTCGGCGGCACACCGAGCCGTGCGATCAATGAAGAGATCGGCGTCGGCGCGATTCTCGGCGCACCGCTCATGCTCGCGACGCTTTCCACTTGCCTGATGACGGTCGCGATTCTCAAGTCGCGCGGCTTGCGCGGGCGGATCACGCCGGAGCGCAGCGGGTTCACGCGCGATCTCAACTTCTTTTTGTTCGCCTTCCTGATTGCGTGCGCCGCGATGTTCGTGCCGCATCACGCGTGGCAGGTGCGTGCGGTGTTTGCGGCGGGTCTGGTCGGGGTGTACGTCGTTTATGTGATTTCGACGTTCAGGGCTTCGGCGAAGCTCGTCGAGGGCGGGCATGGGACGGAAGCGCCTGAGGCGCTGTTCGTGTCGCGTGCCGGGCTGAAGACGACATTCGGCACGATCATGCTGCAGTTTCTCGTCGGTATCGTGTTGCTCGTCGGCGGCGCGAAAGGGTTCATTCACGGCGTTGAAGGCGTGTCGCATGCGTTGGGGATTTCACCGCTGTTGCTGTCGCTCATCATCATTCCGATTGCCACGGAATTGCCCGAGAAGGTGAACAGCATTCTCTGGGCGCGCAGAGGGAAAGACACGCTCGCGTTCGGCAACATCACCGGGGCGATGGTGTTTCAAGGGACGTTGCTGCCGGGAATCGGCATCATGCTGACGCCGTGGGAGCCGCGGGTCGAAGTGCTGACTGGTGTGCTGATCACGCTCGCGGCGGCGGCGTGGCTGCGGTTCAATGCGAAGGAGAATGGGGTGGTGTTGTGGGCGTTGCTCGGCAATGGGGTGCTGTATGCGGCGTATCTCGTGCTGACGCTTGGGCGCTGATGTTCGTGTCTTTCGGCGATGCGCGCGCGGATGGGAGTTTTCGGGTTTTTCCTTTCGGGTCATGCGGTTATGATCGAGGGGTTCCTCCGCGTGTGTGGAGATAGACCGCGGCGGCGTGAACATCGAGCAGAAGCGGGCGAGGTTCCTCCGCGTGTGTGGAGATAGACCCGCTGATGGATTTGCGCGGCGGTGCAGTCGTCGGGTTCCTCCGCGTGTGTGGAGATAGACCCGTCTTCTCCCCGTTCGATTGGCCGACCGCACCGGTTCCTCCGCGTGTGTGGAGATAGACCCGCGTATCGACAGGCGGTGGAGTACGTGGAGGAGGTTCCTCCGCGTGTGTGGAGATAGACCCAGCCGCGCGCCCGGCCTCGAATGCCTGGGCCGGGTTCCTCCGCGTGTGTGGAGATAGACCGGTGCAGACGATCGTCACGAGCCCACCCTACTGGGTTCCTCCGCGTGTGCGGAGATAGACCCCAGCGAGCAGATCGACAAAATCGCCCCGGCACGGTTCCTCCGCGTGTGCGGAGATAGACCCGCGCCGCTCAATGCAGTCTTCACCGGCGCCGAGGTTCCTCCGCGTGTGCGGAGATAGACCCACGAGATGACCGATCTCATGGCAAATTGTGCTGGTTCATCCGCGTGTGCGGAGATAGACCCCACTGACTGATCGCCCGGTTGCCTACCACACGGGTTCCTCCGCGTGTGCGGAGATAGACCCATGATCGCCGAGTTGATCGGCCCGATCGTCGTGGTTCCTCCGCGTGTGCGGAGATAGACCGTGATGCCAGGCTGTCTTTAGTTTGCGGAACCAGGTTCCTCCGCGTGTGCGGAGATAGACCCGACTGGCGAGAAGCAAAAGCATGGACAGAACGGGTTCCTCCGCGTGTGCGGAGATAGACCCTGCTTTACCGAGACCGGGCCGGTATGCTGAAGGGTTCCTCCGCGTGTGCGGAGATAGACCCAGCCTCAGGCGATTACCTCACGGAGACGATGAGGTTCCTCCGCGTGTGCGGAGATAGACCTTAGTTAGCCTGTTTCATTGGAAGATCAGCACCGGTTCCTCCGCGTGTGCGGAGATAGACCCGGCCTGACGGTGACGCTGAAAAAACCGGGCGTGGTTCCTCCGGGTGTGCGGAGATAGACCCGCTATCGGTCATGACAATAGCAAATGTCAATTTGGTTCCTCCGCGCGTGCGGAGATAGACCCTACGCGCCGGCGGCAAACAGTGACGCGATGGCAGTTCCTCCGCGCGTGCGGAGATAGACCTAATCACGCTCATTTGCCGCAAATCTCGAACGGCTTCCTCCGCATACACAGAGATACACCCAATCGCGGCCGCGGCGACTGCATCTGCCGCAGGCTCCTCCGCGAACGCGGAGACAGACCCGGCGAGGAACTCGCCAGGACCACCGTCAAGGACCATCCCCGGCCCCTGCGGACCCCAAAAAACAAAATGCCCGCCGAAGCGGGCATCGAAGAGCGAAGCAGCGCGCCAAAACATCAGCGCGTCTTTCTTGTTGTTCTTGTTCAGATTATCGGCACGCGAGGCGCTAACTTTAGCGAAACCTTGCCGTCCGTCAGTCGACGATGTAGATCGCGCGCCGATAAAACTCGCCGATGTGCTGATCCAGCGCGTACGGCGCGAGCGCGTCGGCGAAGAGTCGCAGTTCGCGTTCTCCATGCTCCCCGTTGAGCGCCTCGATGACGTCCTTGCCGAGATCGGCATAAGCGATCGGCGCGTCCGGTGTCTTTCTCGCATAAGCCACATCGCGAATGCGCCAGCCGGCATCGGTCAGCAGCTTCGATACATAGGCGAGACGCTCGGCATCCGTCGCGCCCGGCTGCAGCGGATGCGACTTGTCACCCCACAAGTTGCAACCGAGCTGAAACACGAGCGAGCGCGCCGCGCTGCGAAGCTTCTTCAGATAAGCAACCGCATACGCAGGAAAGTCATGCGCGCCAGTCACATGCTCCCGGTCGAAGTCCGCGCCCGCGTGATGCAGCACGTTCAAGTGCAGAAGCACGTCGATGTCCGACAGCTTGTCGAGACCGTCGAACGGAAGCGCCTCGTGATGCACATCGACATTGCCGATCGAAAAGGCATCGCCGAGTTCGCCCAGGAACTTCGCATGTTCGGCGTTCGCTTCGATCGCCGTCACACGCGCATCCGGATATGCATGCGCGATCGTGTACGTGAAGAAGCCGGTGTTCGCGCCGAAGTCGGCCCAGCGTTCGCCGGCCCGAGGCGCGCGATGCGCGAGGATCCAGTCCAGACGGTTACGGTCGCCGCGCCACTGGCTCTGGATGGTCTCCTGATAGCCGAGCGTGCTCGCGACGAAGTCGGGGATCGTCTGATACCCCGAGTGCTTGGAGACTTCGCCGTAAAGTCGAGCAAGCCGCTCCTTGACTGCGATCGTGCCAGAGGTCATTTCCATAGTTCCTTGTAAAAGATTCGCCAGCTATCGCTCGCGAGATAGACGTCGCCCGCCAGAGCGCGCAGCGCAGCGCCCGCGAGGCGCATCTCGCTGCCATAGCGATGTACGATCGTCCGGCGCCGGCGCCACG
This sequence comes from Caballeronia sp. INML2, assembly GCF_023631365.1. NCBI lineage: Bacteria > Pseudomonadati > Pseudomonadota > Betaproteobacteria > Burkholderiales > Burkholderiaceae > Caballeronia > Caballeronia sp. INML2. The sequence continues at coordinate 123,968 of NZ_JALQDH010000002.1, forward strand.
TGTTCACGATGCCGCCCGTCCAGAGGTAGGTGGCGTTGCGTGCCCGCGAGAGGCGCCGGCTTTGATAGGCGCTTGCATCTTCTGTCGCCCAGTCGCCCACGAAGGCTTCGACGATGCCGCAGTCGTGGTTCAGGCACAGGTCGAGCGGGCCCCAGGGACGGGGATTCATTTCGATGAAGTACGCGCCGTCCTCGCCGACGATGCATTCGATCATCGCGAAGCCGAAATAGCCGCATTGCGAAAGCGTTTGCCGAAGCCTGACGCCGGCGGCGCTCTCGTGAAAATCGGCGGTACGGGCGAGCACGATCGACTTGCCGCCCGGCTGTTGCGCGAGGTTCTCCTGCGATGAGCAGAAGACCTCGCCCGTGCGCGCGAAGTAGGCGAGCAGATAGAAGCTGCGTCCCGTCACGAAGTGCTGGAAGAAGTAGTGCGACGGATCCTCCGCCGCTTTGAAGGCGGCGAGGTCCGCGTCGCTCTTCACGAGCACCGGATAAAGCACCCGCCGGCCCTCGACATTGCATTTCGGCTTGGCGACGAACGGCACCACGGCATCGTCGATGCCCGCATACTCGGGCGGTGACGCGACACCGGCGCGCGCGAAGAATTCGGTCGCGCTCGCCTTGTTGGTGAGTTTCGCGTAGAGCGACGAATCGACGAGCGGCACGCGCACGCCATCGATCGATTCCAGCGCTTCCTTGTGATTCAGAAGGAAGGTGTTGAAAAATTCGGAGATCGGCACGAGCGTCACCCGGTCGGCGCGATGCCTGGCCTTCGCCTGCTCGATATAACCGCTCAGAAGCGGCACCGAGAGCGCATCGCTTTCACGCACGGCGACCACGAGTTCGCGATACGCGCTCGAAAGAACCGGATCTGCGGCAGAACGCGCGACCACCGCCGCCCGTTGCCCGAGCTTGCCGATCGCGCGCAGCAGCGCGAGCACGGCGCGTTCGTTGGTGCCGCTGAAGAGAAGAAAGACGTGCATAGGTCGATCCCGCATGCGTCGAACCATTGCGCCTTACGCGTTGCCCTTGCGGATCACGTCCACGACCCGCTCCACATCACGGTCCGCGAGCGCCGGATAGATCGGCAGGCACAACACCTTGCGCGATGCTTCCTGTGCGTGCGGCAGACGGCTCGGTTGAGCCGAGGGCAGGCCGCGATACATCGGGAAATCCGAAATAAGCGGATAGAAGTAGCGGCGACCGAAGATGTCGTGATCGCGCAGGCGCTGGTACAACGCATCGCGCGTCAACTTGTAGTCGCCTTCCACAAGCACGGGGAAATACGAGTGATTCGTCGTGCCGGCCGCCAGGCCGGGCAGCGGCACGATACCGTCGACATCGGCGAGCAACGTGCGATACAGCGCGTCGATCTCCTGACGGCGCGCCAGCGCGCGGTCGATGTGCTGGAGCTGGAGCAGGCCGAACGCGGCATTGATCTCGCTCATCTTGCCGTTGATGCCGGCCGCGACCACGGTCGTCTCGTTGACGAAGCCGAAGTTCTTCAGATGATCGATCCGCTGCTTGACCTTCGCATCCGGACAGACGATCGCGCCGCCCTCGAACGTATTGAAGACTTTTGTCGCGTGGAAGCTCAGCACCGACAGGTCGCCGTGCGTCAGGATACTGCCCGCCTCGTTGCGCACGCCGAACGCGTGCGCGGCGTCGTAGATCACCTTCAGGTTGTAGTTGTCGGCGATGGCCTGGATCGCTTCGACGTCGCACGGCTGGCCGTAGCAGTGCACCGGCATGATCGCGGTGGTCTGCGGCGTGATGGCGGCTTCGATCTGGCGCGGATCGAGATTCAGCGTGAGCGGGTCCACGTCGACGAACACCGGCTTGATGCCGTTCCACAGCAGCGAATGCGCGGTCGCGACGAAAGAATACGGCGTCGTGATCACTTCGCCCGTGATGCGCAGCGCCTGCAACGCGGTGACGAGACCCATCGTGCCGTTCGAAAACAGCGCGAGGTGCTGGACGCCGAGGTATTCGCACAGCGCCTTTTCGAGTTGCTGATGAAACGGGCCGCCATTGGTCAGCGTCTTGTTTTCCCAGATCTTCTCGAGGTACGGAACGAATTCTTCGAGCGGCGGCAGGTGCGGCTGCGTGACGAAGATGCGTTCATCGACGGCGGGTTGCTCGCGAAAGAGAGGAATGGCGCTCATGATCAACCTTGCGTGGTGGCTGCTGAAGTCGCTGCGGCGGGCGCGGCGGCGAGAAGTTCGGTATCGAAGGATGCGGCGGGCAGGCCGGCGCACCAGCGCTGCCACATGTGACGAAGCGCATGGCTCATGCTCGTCGCGATCACGTCCGGACAAAAGCGCGCGGATTGCGAGCAGCGCTCGCGCATGCCGGTGCGCAGGGCGGCGAGCGCGTCGACATCGCTCGCGTATGCGACGCTCTTCGCGACGAATTCGTCCTTGTCGCGTGCGATAAACGCGTCCAGTCCGACCTGGCTCATCAGGGTGCCGCCCGCGCGGCCCGGCATCGTGTCGCCGAGCAGCGTCAGGGTCGGCACGCCCATCCACAGCGCATGCAGCGTCGTCGTGCCGCCCGCGTACGGGAACGTGTCGAGACACAGATCGACCTGATGGTGCTGCTGCAGATACACCGACACATTCGAGCGCTTGTGCAGCGACAGCCGGTTCGCGCCGATGCCTTCCTCCGCAAACCACTTGCTCAGTTCGGCGACGGCGCTGTCGTCGGGCATTGCGCCCATCAGCATCTTCGAGTCCGGCACGGCATGCAGCACGCGCGCCCACAGCGCGATCACCTCGCGGCGCAACTTAGACACACGGTTGAAGCTGCCGAAGGTGACGAAGCCCTTGTGGAGCGCGGGCAGCAGATTGACGGGCGGCGAATTCGGGTCGGGCAGGAACGGCGCGGCCGCCGGCAGAAAGGCGAGTTTCTCGACGAACTGGTCGTCGATCGGCGCGAAGTGCGGCGTGCGGTTCGCGAAGTAGTAGTCGATGGCGCCGACGCCCGTCGTCTGCGGATAGCCGATCCACGATGCCTGGACCGGTGCGGGCTTGCGCGCGAAGGCGCGCAGGCGGTTACGGCCGGTATGCCCCGACAGGTCGATCAGGATATCGATGCCGTCGGCGCGCACTTTTTCCACGAACGCGTCGTCCGAGACGCCCGAGATCACGTTCCAGCGCGGCGCATGTCCACGCAGACGCTGGGTCGTCGAATCCTCGCGCGCATGGGTGCTGTACACGTGAATCTCGAGGCTCGGGTCTTTCGCGAGCAGTGCCAGCACCGGTTCGAGGAACGAGGCGACGGCATGGCGGAACAAGTCGCCGGACACGAGGCCGACGCGCAGCGTCTTGTGCGGATCCTTCGCGTTCGTATGCGGACGCCACAGGCGGCGCGCGGGATCGCCATGACGGCGGTCGAATTCGCGATGTTCGTCGAAGAGTTCGACGGGCGTCAGATCGGTTCGGTGCGTGAGGCAGAACAGCAGGTTGCTGTGCGAAATGAAGTCGTTCGGGTTGTACTCGAGCGCCTTGCGGAAGCCGTCTTCGGCACGTGCGATCTGACCGTCGTCGAGCAGCACGACGCCGAGGGCGCTGTGCATGTCGGCGTTCTTCGGGGCCAGTGAGATCGCCCGCTCGCACACTTCGATGGCTTCGCCGTGGCGGCGCATCGCCGACAGGGACACGCCGAGCACGCGATGCGCTTCGGCGTGGTTCGGGTCGCGCGCGATCACCAGGCGGCACTCGCGTTCGGCGCCGACATTGTCGCCGCGAACCTGCAGCGCGCTCGCGAGCAGCATGCGTGAATGCTGGTCCGTCACCTCCAGTTCGACGGTGCGGGTGAGCGGCTCGATGGCTTCGACGTAGCGGCCGTTGGCGTAGAGCGCCAGAGCGAGCGAGCGCTGCGCGGCGACGTGATGCGGATAACGCTCGACGAGTCCGCGCGCCAGCTTGATCGCTTCTTCGTGGCGGCCCTTGTTGTAAAGCGACGCAAACTGGTTCATGTCCTGCGGCGTCGGATTGCCGCGCTTGCCGGCGGGCGTTTGCGCTGCGTCGCCTACGGCGTCATCGACGGTCTTGGGCGCGAGGCGCGCGAGATGCGCGGCCTCGGCGAGCACGGCCGCCGCGTAGCCCAAGGGATGCGACAGGCGCTCGATCAGGCCGTCCATCGCCGGACCGCGCACGCCGCGCTGCTGCGCCATTTCCACGGCGAACCAGGCAGCCTGACTCTGATTAGTGCGCGCGAGCGCGTCGATATACGAGACCCAGTATTGGCCGTTGTCCGGGCGCAGGCCGAGCACCGTCTCGAACAGCGGCACGGCGTCGCCCGGGCGCTGCGTCTGGACGAGCAGGACCGCGAGGTTATACAGCACGTCCGCGTGATCCGGCTTGTGGTCGAGAATCGCGCGATAGAGCGCTTCGGCGTCGGCATGATTGCCGGCGTGATGCTGCTCCAGCGCCGACTGCAGCACGGTCGCGATGTCCTGCTCGAACTGTTGCTCCGGCGTCAGCGTCGTGGCGTCCGGAAGCGGTGTGGAAATGCTCATGGTCTGGGCGTGCTCCTTGCGATTGAACTGATTATCCAAGCGAGGTCGCCAAACCGAAGCGCGGAGATGAACCCGAAAGCCGCCGCAATTCAGCGGATCGTCGGCGGGGGCGTTGACGGCGCTGCCGCGGCGCGGGCACGGGCAGGTCGTCCCCGAAGGAGGCGGCGCAATCGCCGTCACGGCCGCAGCCGCGTGCATCGTCGGGGCGTAAAAATGCCCGCATGAAGCGGGCACGGCGGAAACAAAACGATGCGCGGTGACGTCTAGAACCGTGCGCCTTGCTGATAACGGTTTGCCGCATTCACGCGCGTCATCGCCGCGTGATATTCGGTGGCGAGTCCGGTGCGGATTGCACTCGCGTGCGCGAGCACAGCGGCGTCGATGCCTTGAATCTCCCTGATCTTCGCGAGCGCCTGCGGGCCCTGCTCGCGCGTCAGCGCACGCAAGAGCGGCGTGCGCGCGGCATCGAGTTCCGCTGCGCGCGGCCAGTCCGCGAGCGTGGCCGCCGCCTCCATGTCCTTCGTCAGTGCGAACAGTTGTTCGACGAGTGCATCCTGGTTCATCGTGTCGGTTCCCGGGTCTTAGGACTTGTTGGTCGCCATGGCGCCCGCGCTGTTCGTGCCGCCGAAAAGCGCCGTCAGGTACTGCGTGTTCTGGTTCATGTTCGCCATCAGCGTATTGAGCGCCGTGAACTGCGCGTTGTAGTCCGACGTGAGTTGCGCCGCATAGTTGGTCAACGTCGTCTGCTGCGTCGAGATGTTGGCGAGATCCTTGTTGATCGAGTCGGTCTCGGACGTGAGCAGGCCGTTCGGTCCGAGATAGCTCGTGATCTTGTCGGTCAACTGCGCACCGACGCCGTTGATCGCGTTGAAGAGCTGCGACACGCCGGTCGCATTGTTCGTCAGCGCGCTGTTGAGCTTGTCGGTGTCGATGGTCAGGGTGCCGGCCGGCTGCTCCGCTGTTGCATCGAGCGACGAAACCTGGTTGATGCCGAGCGACGCCAGCGAGATCGAGCCGCTGCCTTTGCCGACCGCGCTGCCGATGATCGCGGAAAGCTGGTTCTTGATCGTGTTGACCGCGGAGTTGCCGAGCAGCACGCCGCCCTGCGAGCCGACCGACGCGGTGCTGTCGAACGAGGTATAGGAGCTGATCGTCGAGACGACCGTGTTGTACAGGTTGACGAAGTTCGAGATCGCGCTCGAAATCGACGACGTGTCCTGCGTGACGGTTACCGTCTGCGTGCTCGCGGGCGTCGTCACGGCCGCCGACGTGAGGTTAAGCGTCACGCCCTTGATCGCGCTCGTGACCGTATTGCTCGAGCTCGTGCCCGAGACGCCGCCGACCTTGTACATCGCGTCCTGCGCGGAGGCGCTTTGAGACCAGCCGTTGCTGACGGATGCGTCCGAGATCGTGGAAGCCGCGCCGTTCTGCCCGGCCGTCGATGAGACCGCGAGCTTGTTCAGGTCGCTGCCGTCCGCCGCGCCGCTGATCGTGGTCGAGATGACGTTCGAGGCGCCCGTCGTCGTGGAGTTGAGCACGAGGTGCTGGCCGTCGGTGCCCGTCACGATGGTCGCGCTCACGCCCGGGTTGCCCGACGCGTTGTTGATGGCGGCGGCGATGCCCGAGAGCGTGTTGTTGCTGCTCGTGATGTTGATCGACATCGACTTGGAGCCGACGGTGATCTGCATCGTGCCGGTGCCGAGGTGCTTGTCCGTCGTGAAGCCGGTCGAGGTCAGCGATTGCGCCTTCGCGATCTGCGAGACCGTCACGTCGTAGCTGCCTGCCACGGCGCCGGTGGCGCCCGTCGCGGTGATGCCCGTGCCGGTCACGTTGGTCGTGAACGTCGACATCAGCGAACCGTCGGTCAGGCTCGTCATCGTGGTCTGAAGCGTCGAAAGCGCCGACGACAGCGTGCCGATCGCCGAAAGCTTCGTGTTGTCGTTCGTTTGCGCGGCGGCCAGGGATGCGCTTTGGCCGGCCGTTTTCGCGTTCACCATCGCCGTGACAAGCGAATTGACATCCATCGACGAGTTACCGGTCGCGCCGCTGATGATGGATTGCGCTGCTTCGGCAAGCGCCGCGTTTGCAGCCGCCTGGGTCTGCGCGGCGGTCGCCGCCGTGGTGGTCGTACTGATCGTGGACATCGGGTAACTCCGTGTATCGCGCTGTCGATTGAATGCGCGTGATCGCAGTCAACTGCTCGTTGCGGGAAACAACCTCTTGCGTGTGCGTTCGTGAGTACGGGCGCACACGCAAGCGGTCGAAACGCGGCTTCGTCGCCGTGACGGCCCGACGCCGGATCTTCGAAATCGAAGATCCGGCGTCGGGTGCTGCCTGGGCGGATTGCTTAGCCGAGGAGCTTCAGAACTTGCTGCGGCAGCGAGTTCGCTTGCGCGAGCACCGAGATACCAGCCTGTTGCAGCACCTGCGCCTTGCTGAGGTTCGCCGTTTCCTGCGCGAAGTTCGCGTCGGTGATCTGCGATTGAGCCGACGACAGATCGGTCGATTCAGCCTGCTGCGACGACGCGATTGCGCTCAGACGGTTCTGGGCGGCACCCAGCGTCGCCTGGACGTTGTTGAGCGTCTGCAGCGCGTTGTCGATCGAGACCAGCGCGACGTTGGCACCCGTCGTCGTGCTGATGTCGAGGTTCGCCACCGTGTCCGGCGTGTTGATCTTGTTGATCGACTTCGTCAGGTCGGCGATCGCGGAGCTCACGGCCGCGCCCATCGAACCGGCGACGCCCGAGCTGAACGACAGCGTGTTTTCATGCGGCGCTGCAGCCGTGCCCGTGCCCGCGGTGCCCGTGCCGAAGATGGCCGAGACAGCGGTCGAGTTCAGCGCGACGTTGTTCTGGTCGGTGAACGTGAAGCCGCCCTTGCCGTCCGACAGCACGTTGATCGAGGTGATCGCCGCGCCGGAAGACGTGTAGCCGCCGCCCGTCGTCAGCGACAGGTTCGAGAACGTGCCGAGCGTGTTGCCCTTCTGAACCATGCCGCCGCCGAGCGAATTCGCGCCCATGTCCTGGCTCAGGTCCAGGTTGATCGTCTGACCGACGTTCGCGCCGACCTGGAAGCTCAGGCTGCCAGCGGAGCCGTCCAGAATGTTCCGGCCGTTGTACGTCGTCTGCGAAGCGATACGGTTCACTTCAGCGATCTGCTGCGACACTTCCTTCTGCAGCGAAGCCTGGTCGCTCGACGAGAGCGAACCGCTGGCGGCTTGCACGGCCAGCGTACGGATACGCTGCAGGCTGGAGGTCATCGACGAGAGCGCGCTCGAAGCCGTTTGCGCAATCGACACACCGTCGTTCGCGTTCGAAACGCCCTGGTTCAGGCCGTTGATCTGCGTTTGCATCCGGTTCGAGATCGCGAGGCCGGCAGCATCGTCAGCAGCGCTGTTGATGCGCTTGCCCGACGACAGGCGGGTGATGGCCGACGACAGCGCGCTCTGCGTGCTGTTGAGGTTCTGCTGGGCAACCAGCGAGTTGATATTGCTATTGATACCGATCATTTTTTGCTCTCCTGGGAGACTTTGTATGGCTTTGGCTTTGGCACCGAGTGTTGCCTGGCGGTCCTGCGCTCGGTGATAGCCGGCCGCCTACTTGTGGTTATCGGGCCCCTCGAAAAAAACTTAAGGCCCCGCGCAAACGATTTGTGTAATGAATGCGTTCGTAAGCCTGCGGAAGCTCGCCGGGCAAGGCACCGCTTTCCCGCGTATCCTTTTTCGTCCGTCCTTTTCGCGCATTCGGAGCACACATGCAGACACGCAGCATCGGCACATCGGAACTGAAAGTCGCGCCGCTCGTCTTCGGCGGCAACGTGTTCGGCTGGACCGCCGACGAGCGCACGTCGTTCTCGATCCTCGACGCGTTCGTCGATCACGGCCTGAATTTCATCGACACCGCCGACGTCTATTCCGCCTGGGTGGACGGCCACCAGGGCGGCGAATCGGAGACGATCATCGGCAAGTGGTTCAAGGAAAGCGGCAAGCGTCACAAAGTCGTGCTCGCGACGAAAGTGGGCAAGCTCTCCACGCGCGCCGGGCTGACGGCGGCCAACATCGCGGCGGCCGTCGACGATTCGCTGAGGCGCCTGAAGACCGATTACATCGACGTCTACTTCTCTCATTACGACGACGAGAACACGCCGCTCGATGAAACGCTCGCCGCGTATCAGCAGCTCATCAAGGCGGGAAAGGTGAGGGTGATCGGCGCGTCGAACTACTCGGGCGAGCGGCTGGACGCGGCGTTGAACCTCGCGAAGGAGTCGGGCTTGCCGGCCTATCAGATCCTTCAGCCCGAATACAACCTCTACGATCGCGAAGACTACGAAACCGGTCTGGAGCCGGTGGCGACACGGCACAAGATCGCGGTCGTGCCGTACTACGCGCTTGCGAGCGGCTTTCTGTCGGGCAAGTACCGGTCGAAGGAAGACACGCTGCACAAGACACGCGGCTCGCGCGTCGAAAAATATCTGAACCCGCGCGGCTTCAGGATTCTCGATGCGCTCGACGAAGTCGCGAAGCGCAACGACACGACGCCCGCGACCGTCGCGCTCGCATGGATGATCGCGCGCCCGAGCGTGACGGCGCCGATCGCCAGCGCCACGTCGGTCGCGCAACTGGAAAGCCTCGCCGCCGCGACGCGCCTGCGACTCGCCGCCGACGACATCCAGCTCCTCGACGAAGCCAGCGCGTGGCAGAAATAAATCTGTTGCATCAATGAGTTGGATGGATCGGGGGAGTTGGCAGTGGCGCGGTGTTCTGGTAACATCGCGCCCGAATCGAGAAATGTGCCCGATTTCCTGCCTTCGCCTCTGAAAATGACAACGTCAACGAGCAGCGGCGAACGGCTCCGAAACGCGCCTTCGTGTGGTTCTTTCGAAAGCGCATGCCGCTTCCGCGGCTGAATCCCAACGCTCTCTTTTCCGGCCTCCGTGGCCGCTTTGCTCGTGTCCGTCGCGCCGTTTCGTGTCCGGCGGACGATCGGAGTGCCGGGGCGCGGCAGCTCGTAACGTCGCGCGCTTGAAAATACGTTTAGCAAACTCAGGATTTACATGACCACTATCGTCCTCAAAGAAAACGAGCCGTTCGATGTCGCGATTCGGCGTTTCCGCCGCACCATCGAGCGCAATGGCCTGATCGCCGAACTGCGCGAGCGCCAGTCGTACGAAAAGCCGACCACCGAGCGCAAGCGCAAGAAGGCCGCCGCTGTCGCGCGCCTGCGCAAGCGCCTGCGCAGCCAGATGCTGCCGAAGAAGATGCACTAAGCGTCTTTCGTGGGCGAGGATTTTCGGGTCCTCACCCGCATGGCAAAACGGCGGTGCGACCCGTAAGGGCGCACCGCCGTTTTGTTTGTGCCTCGAACTACAGGATTGCAGGCGTCACACGAACGCGTGACGCTTTCCGAGCGCCGCGAGCTGATCCGGCCAATCGGAGATATCGGCGTAATCGTGCACTTCCTCCAGCTCGATCAGCAGATCGATGACGTTCGGATCGTAGGCATTCACGTTCGATGCGTACAGCGCGCGCAGCAGCTCGCCGTCGCGCGCGTGCCGATAGTACGAGATCCCGACGCCTTCCAGCTCCGGCTCATACAGATCGTCGCGCACGAGCGAGCCGATCGCGCACTTGCGGCCTTCCGGACTTCGGAGCCGGCACGACCCGTTGTCGTCTTCGGACACCGCACGCTGCGTCAGCAAGTGCTCGCTGACGCGCTCGTAAATCTCCTTCAGGCTCAACATCGTAATAGGGCTCAACATCACAGCACCTGCAATATCACGCAGCCGTTTTGAGAAGTTCGGCGGACAGCCCGAACTGACGCGCGATCGATGTCAGACGTTCGCGCCATTCCCATCTGCCGAAGACGTCATGCACGTTCTGCAGGCAGGAGAGCAATTCGACGGTGTTGGGATCGAACACGTTGATGCGCGCACGAAGGAGCGCGCGCCTGAGCGCCGCGACGCCGACATCCATGTACGCCGGCACCTGCTCGGGCGGCTTCGCGATGTAGCGAATGGGCACGCCTTCCATCGCGGTGATGTAGTCGCGCGGCTTGATGAAGCTCCCGACAGGACAGCCGCCGCAATATCCGCGATACGCGCCGCCGCCGCGCGGCAGCAGAGCCGCTTGCCCTTGCACGAAAAGATGCTGTACCGCGCCGTTGAAAATCTCCTGATGGGTCAGGAAGTTCAAGCTTTTCATGATCATCTCCCCTGCGCCCCTGCGCAGCGGCCAAGCGTTATGTATTCGAGAACCTGCACCTGCTTTCCGAATGCGGCGGCGTCGTTGCGAAAGTGATGCAACCTGAATCAACGCTTCGCCGCCCGGACACTGCCTCGAGCATGGCGGTTTCCCGGCCTGGGCCTGCGGTCTCACAAGGCCCCGTGTGCTCGCGTCGGATTTCTACACTCAGTGAACGGTCCGTGCACCGTCAGTTATAACGGTTCGATCCGGTAAAAAGGTGCGCCAGCGCACGCGAGGACGCCATTTTTACACGGGCCGCACGTTCGTGCAGTGCGGAAAACCCGGCCAAAATCCTTGCAGTTCGGGCGATTGCGCGTGCTTCACTGCAAAAAAATCGCCTTCCATCAGGATTTACCCTTATGTGTGCGTGCTGTGCTCAAATATGTTGTCAAAAAGCAAAAATTTTCCGCATAGGAATTGCCTCAATGTGCGGATTTGGCCACGACCTTCCGTTTGGTCTTGGGTTTTCCTCGCGAAAGGCAACTCGCGGCGTGATCGTTGACCATGCCCGTGGCCTGCATGAAGGCGTAGCAAATGGTCGTGCCGACGAACTTGCAGCCGTACTTCTTGAGCGCCTTGCTCAATGCATCCGATTCAGGCGTGGACGCGGGCGTGGGGTTCGCGGCATCGCGCGGCGTGTCGATGGTTTTGCCGTCGACGAATGACCAGACGAAGTCTGCAAACGAGCCGTGTTCCTGCTGGATCTGTTGCACGGCCCGCGCATTGAGCACCGCCGATTCGATCTTCGCCCGGTTACGCACGACCCGCGCATCCTGCACGATCCGCTCGATGTCCTTCTCGGTGAAGCGCGCCACCTCGTCGATGTCGAACGCCGCGAAGAGCGCCCGATAACCTTCGCGCTTGTTGAGGATCGTCGACCAGGAAAGGCCGGCTTGCGCGCCTTCCAGCACGAGCATTTCGAACAGATGCTGATCGTCGCGCGAGGGCACGCCCCATTCGTCGTCGTGGTACTGGATCATCGCGTCGGTCGTGGCCCAGGCGCAGCGGATGTGATCGGTGTCTGCCATTGCGAGTCCTCGTCATTGTTCTGGATCGCGCCAGCATAGCCGAACGTTCGCGCCGCGCCATCTATGCCATTCGGCCGATTGGCGCGCGCCGTGGCCACCGGTAAGCTTGCGCGCATGACTACATCTTCGACATCGGAATTCAAAGGCTTCCTGCTCGGCATCGACGGCGGCGGAAGCGGAACGCGCGTGGTCCTCGCAGACGCGCAAGGCACCGAACTCGCCCGCGCGAGCGGCGGGCCTTCGGGTCTCGGGCTTGGGGTCGAACGCGCCTGGCAATCCATCGGCGATGCGTGCCGGCGCGTGTTCGACGCCGCGGCGCTGCCCTTCGACTGGCGCAACTGCGTGCTCGGCTGCGGACTCGCGGGTGTGAACAACGCGGACTGGCTCGCGGCGTTTCATGCGTGCGCGCCGGACGTGCGCGCGCTGAGCGTCGAAAGCGACGCCTACACGACCGTGCTCGGCGCGCACGGCGGCAAATCCGGCGTGATCGTCGCGCTCGGCACGGGCAGCATCGCGGCGTCGCTGGACGAGGCGGGCGTTTGCCGCATCGCGGGCGGCTACGGCTTCCCGAGCGGCGATGAAGCCAGCGGCGCGTGGCTTGGTTTGCGCGCGGTCGTTCATCTTCAGCGCGTGCTCGATGGACGCGCGGCGGAAGACGAATGGTCGCGTGCGCTGCTCGCGCGCACCGGCGCGACGGATCGCGACAGTCTCGTCGTGTGGCTCTGCGCCGCGAACCAGACCGCCTACGCGACGCTCGCGCCGACCGTGTTCGAGTTCCACGATCATCCGGTCGCGGCGCGGCTGCTCAAACGCGCGGCACTCGAAATAGAGCGTCTGGTCTCGGCGCTGGATAAGTCGGGCGCGTTGCCAGTCGCGTTGTGCGGCGGACTTGCCGTGCCGTACGAGCCGTTCGTGCCGGCCGCGTTGCGGGAACGGGTACGAGCGCCGCGCGCGGATTCGGCGGCGGGCGCGCTCGAACTGGCGCGGCGCGCGGCGTCCGCATTCGGGGCTGCCTGCAGACCGGCGCGATAAAATACTGAGCTTTGCGGCACCACAAAGGCAGTCATGTACTCGGTCATCGCTACTGATCTCGACGGTACGCTTCTCAACAGCGACCATCAGCTGGACCCCTTCACCGCTGAAACCGTGCGCACGCTGGCGGCGCGCGGTGTGCCCATCATCATCGCGACGGGCCGGCACTACCGCGACGTCGCAGGCATTCGCGATCTGCTCGGCGTCGACGCCTATCTGATCACGTCGAACGGTGCGCGCGTGCATGCGCCCGGCGACGAACGCATCTACTCGCGCGACCTCGATCCCGCCGCCGTGCGCCGACTCGTGCAGCCGGATCTCGCGGGCGCGCATGGGCGCGTCATCGTCAATCTGTTCGCCGACGACGCCTGGCTCATCGACCGCCACGCGCCCGAACTGCTGGTCTTTCACCAGGATTCAGGCTTCAAGTACGAGGTGATGGATCTGCGCGAGCATGATGGCGAGAACATCGCGAAAGTGCTGTATATCGGCGATCCGGCCGATCTGAAGGAAATCGCCGCGAATCTCGAGCGGGAATTCGGCGACTCGCTCTACGTCACGTATTCGCTGCCGGATTGCCTCGAAGTGATGACGTCGGACGTATCAAAAGGACGGGCGCTGCGTTTCGTGCTGGAGCGGCTCGATGTCGATACCGCGCAGTGCGTCGCGTTCGGCGACAACATGAACGATATCGACCTGCTCGAAACTGCCGGGCATCCGTTCATGATGAACAACGCGAACCCCGATCTCATCAAGCGGCTGCCGAACGTGCCGCGCGTCGGGAACAACTTCGAGGCCGGCGTCGCGCACCATTTGCGCAAGCTGTTCAGTATCCGCGACGAGCTGGCGTCGCCGGGACAGACGCCCGACTGAGCGTCCGTGGCGCCGGGCCGCCGGGTTCGCCGGCGGCGCTTTGCGCTTATCCGCGGTGGCCCCAGTTGTTGCCGTAGCCGCGGTGGTTCCAGCCGGCGCGGTCATAGCGGCCATAGTCGTGGTCGTAGCCACGGTGCCAGCGCGGCGCTTCATGGCGATAGTACGGCGCGCCATACGCCGGCACCGCAGGACGCACGTACACCGGAGCCGGCGCCACGTAAGCCGGCGCGCCGAGCGAAACGCCGATGTGCAGATCGCTATGAGCCTGAGCCGCTCCCACAGCACCGATTGCAAGGCCGGTCGCGACGAGCATTTGGGTGACGATGCGCTTCATTGTCTTTCTCCTTTAAGGCGACGTGTGTCGCATGAGTTCAATGTAAGCGCCCGCCGTCTTACATGCTTCGAGGACTTGTTACGGTGTGCAAGGGCGGCGTAAGGGACGCGGGAAGCGGACTTGATCGGGCGATATCGCTGAACGCCTTACCGGGCGGCGCTTTCGCGTCATCCTGTTTCGTGGCGAAAAGGGCGCCGAGACAATTCATAAGCAGGCTGCGTAATTCGGCATTACATTTGTCGCGCCCGTTTAATCATTCGAAGGGGCGCCGTGGCGCAAAAACAAAAACGGGCGCCTGTCGCGCCCGTTTTCCTTTACTGCTGATTTTTCCGCCGACGCTTATTTCTGGCGCGTCAGAGCCGGATAAAGCACGCCCGCGAGAATGGCACCGACGATCGGCGCGATCCAGAACAGCCACAGTTGGTCGAGCGCCCAGCCGCCGACGAAGAACGCCTGGTCGACGAGCGCGCCGGATTCACCGACGTATTGGTGACCGGAATCGAAATCAGGTGAATGAGCGTCAGGCACAGGCCGATCGCGAGCGGCGCGAAGCCTTTCGGCGCGCGGTCGTCGGTGGCGCCGAGGATCACGAACAGGAAGAAGAACGTCATCGCGACTTCGCAGACCAGCGCCGCCGCCATCGAGAAATGACCCGGCGAGTGTTCGCCGAAGCCATTCGCGGCAAATCCGCTCGACGCGAATTCGAAGTTCGGGTTGCCCGTGGCGATCAGGTAGATGACCCATGCGCCGAGCGTCGCGCCGATCACTTGCGCGGCGATGTACGGCACGAGATCGCGCACCGGGAAGCGGCCAGCCGTCGCGAGACCGATGCTCACAGCCGGATTCAGGTGGCAACCGGAAACGTGACCGATGGCGTAGGCCATCGTGAGCACCGTGAGACCGAATGCCAGCGAAACGCCGGCGAAACCGATGCCGAGTTGAGGAAAGGCAGCGGCGAGCACGGCGCTTCCGCAGCCGCCCAGCACGAGCCAGAAAGTACCGAAAACTTCAGCGCCGAGACGCTTCGACAAATGCATGATTCTGCCTTCGTGAAAGAATGAAAAGCCGTTGATTTAAAACAAGAACGCGTGGCGCGCTTGCGCAGCGGAGTTTAAGCGCGGAGTCTTTTGCGAACTGTCAAAAATGGTCGATCGGCTCTCGATTCACGGGCATCGGACTGGACTTCGGATTCTTCCTTATGGGCGGGGAAAGCGCAGCGCCCGAAGGGCGCGTGCATAAAAAAATGCCGCCCGGCAGCGGGCGGCATTCGATGCGATTTTGGCAAACAGGCGGCGGTATCAGCCGACTGCAACCTGACGCAGCACCGGGCGCTTCGCGGCCTGGAGCATCGCGGTATAGCTCTCGACGTAGTTCTGCGCCATCGTGTGTGCGCTGAATCGGCGTTCGAACTGCGCGCGGATTTCGGTGCGCGACAGCTCATCGAGACGTTGCAGCGCGCCGACTGCGCCCGGCACGTCTTCGCAGATAAAGCCCGTCACGCCGTGATCGATCACTTCAGGCACCGAGCCACGGTTGAACGCGATCACCGGCGTACCGCAGGCCATCGCCTCGATCATCACCAGACCGAACGGCTCGTTCCAGTCGATCGGGAAGAGCAGCGCCTTCGCGCCCGACAGGAATTCCGGCTTCTGCGCCTCGGTGATCTCGCCGATGAACTCGACATGCGCCTGCGAGAGCAGCGGCTCGATCGTCGACTTGAAGTATTCCTGATCGGCCTTGTCCACCTTGGCGGCGATCTTCAGCGGCAGACCGCTCTGTGCCGCGATCCTGATCGCCAGATCGGCGCGCTTCTCCGGGCAGATGCGGCCCAGGAAGGCGAGATATTCCGGCTTCTTGTGCGGCTGCGGCGTCAGCAGTTCGTTCGGCAGACCGTGATAAACCGTGTTCAGCCAGTTCGCCTGCGGCAGCGGGCTGCGCTGGTTATCCGAGATCGAAATGACGTTCGCCTTGGTGAACGTGTTGAAGATCGGCTGCAGTTCCGGCAGGTCGAGGCGGCCGTGCAGCGTCGTCACGAACGGCGTGTCCATCTGCGTGAACAGCGGGAACGGCATGTAGTCGAGGTGAAAGTGCAGCACGTCGAACTCGTGGGCGCGCTGGCGGACGGTTTCGAGCAACAGCATGTGCGGCGCGAGCGCGTCGCGCACGGTCGGGTCGAGACGCAACGCACGCGGCCACACCGCGTCGAGCGTCGCCTTGGTTTGGGAATCGCCGCTTGCGAACAAGGTTACATCGTGGCCGAGCTCGACGAGCGCATCGGTCAGATAAGACACGACGCGTTCAGTGCCGCCGTAAAACTTCGGAGGTACTGCTTCGTGCAACGGTGCAATTTGTGCGATTCGCATAACGTGACTCTCCATGTAGGTAAGGCATTGCAGTCACGCTCCGGTCGAGCGCTCAACACATGCCATTCGGGCGGGCTGCGTGATGGTGTAGACGCCGCCCGAGATCGGCCCGGAGCTGAAAACCATCGCGACCGGGTTATCCCTTACTGCCCATTATCGGTATCGAGAGCGGCATTTCACGTCATTTTTCAATCGCTTATCGTTGTTACAGCGCGATACATGTGCTGTTACGAAGTCAAAAATTGCACCGAAAAAGACGTTGTCGACGGATTTGAAGCGTGAAACACACCGCGGGTTTTAGGAAGCAATTCCCGTTCCCGAGCGGAGGACGTTGCTCGTATTGTCTCTCCGGCACGCCCGGCCTCGATAAAACGAAATTACGGCATTAAGTCAGACGAATAAATGCCGATATTCCTGTCTGCCGATCGGCAATCGGCGGGCTCGGCGTGTAAGAAATATTCCTACATGAATCTTCGCGAAACTCCGTCTTCTCGTCGGAAGGTTTGTCCGACAGGCGCGGCCGCGAGCATCGGCGACAATCGAAGCGAAACCAGACAACGTGCGCGGGGCCGCATTCGCTGTCCTTTGCGAATTCGAGCAAACGTTCCCGCCGGGCCTGACCAGCCAAAGTATCGATTCGGGGAAAACATGACGATCAGCAATACGAGTACGCTCGCGGAAATCCGCGAGGTGAATCTGTCGTACTTGCTCCTCGCACAGCGGCTCCTTCAGGAAGACCGCGTTTCGGCGATGTATCGCCTCGGGCTTTCCGAGCAGGTCGCGCAAGTGCTGACCTCACTCACGCTCGCCCAGGCGGTGAAAGTCGCGTCGTCGAGCCATTTGCTGTGCCGCTTTCGTTTCGACGACCACACGCTTCTCTCATCGCTCGCCGACAAGGAGAAGAGCGCTGCGCTCGCGCACGCCCATGCAGCGATCCTGCTGGCCGACGGTCCCGTCGAGCAGATCGCCTGAATCGCCCGCGAAAATAGATGGCGACGAAAAGCGTGGTCGGGGAAGTCCGCGAAATCACCCTGGCGATCGAGTTGATTGAGCTGGGCGCGCGGCTGCAACTGCTCGAAGCGGAAACGAGCCTGTCGCGCGACCGTCTCATCAAGCTCTACAAGGAGCTCAAGGGCGCGTCGCCGCCCAAGGGCATGCTGCCGTTCTCGACGGACTGGTTCATGACCTGGCAGCCGAACATTCATTCGTCGCTGTTTCACGGCATCTACCGGTTCATCGACCAGCACGGCGGCGCCGGAGGCACGCAGAGCACCATCCAGGCGATCGTGAAAAGCTACCGCCTCTATCTGGAGCATGCCGCGCTTTATGGCGACGAGCCCGTGCTGTCGCTCACGCGCGCGTGGACACTCGTGCGCTACTTCGAATCCGGGATGTTGCAGACGAACGCCTGCACGCGCTGCGGCGGGCGCTTCGTCGCGCACGCTTATGATCTGCGCACGGGTTATGTCTGCGGTCTGTGCCAGCCGCCGTCGCGCGCGGGCAAGACGCGCAAGGCGGTTGCATCCTCCGGCGCTCAGGCGTCTGCGCCGCGCATCGCGGCCTGAAGCCGCTTGCAGCGCAGCCCCGCTTCCACGCGGGGTTTACCGTTTGCCGTCCCCGCCGATTTGCCCCCAAAGTTTTTCAGTCGAGTGCCGTAAACCACTTAACGGCGGTCTTACCGCATCAAAACGTGAGGACTCGACTGTGCTGATTTTCGTTGGATCGCTCGTGACATTGCTGTCCGTCTTTGGCGGTTACGCGCTCGAAGGCGGGCACCTTGGCGCGCTCATGCAGCCGGTCGAGATTCTGATGATCGGGGGCGCGGGCGTCGGCGCGTTCATCCTCGGCAATAACGTCAAGACCATCAAGGCGACCATTCAGGTCCTCCCGACGCTCTTCAAGGGCGCGAAGTACGACAAGAACATGTACATGGAGCTGATGGGCCTGCTCTATGTGCTGCTGGCGAAGGCGCGCAAGGAAGGCACGCTCGCGCTCGAGGCGGATATCGAAGATCCGTCGAAGAGCCCGGTCTTCAGCCAGTACCCCAGGATTCTCAACGATCACCACATCGTCGAATTTCTGACGGATTATCTGCGCCTCATGGTCAGCGGCAACATGAACGCGTTCGAGATCGAAAGCCTGATGGACGAGGAGATCGAGACGCATCACGTCGAGGGCGAGGCGCCCGCGCACGCGCTGACGAAGGTCGGCGACGCGATGCCCGCGTTCGGCATCGTCGCGGCGGTGATGGGCGTCGTGCACACGATGGCCTCCGCCGACCAGCCGCCCGCGATTCTCGGCGAGATGATCGCGCAGGCGCTCGTCGGCACCTTCCTCGGCATTCTTCTTTCCTACGGTTTCATCGGACCGCTCGCGAACGTCGCGGAGCAGCGCGTCGCGGAGCAGACCAAGATGTTTCAGTGCATCAAGGTGACGATCCTCGCGAGCCTGAACGGTTACGCGCCCGCGATCGCGGTGGAGTTCGGCCGCAAGGTGCTGTTCTCGACGGAACGTCCGTCGTTCTCCGAGCTGGAAGAACACGTGCGCCGGGTCAAGTCGAAGTGACCGGAGCACAGCGATGAGCAACGACAGCGAACGCCCCATCTTCATCAAGCGCGTGGTCGCCGGCAAGAAGGGTCATCACGGCGGCGCGTGGAAGCTCGCGTACGCGGACTTCATGACCGCGATGATGGCGTTCTTCCTGCTGATGTGGCTGCTTTCGTCGACATCGCCGGTGCAGCGGCGCGGCATCGCCGAGTACTTCAACATGCCGCTCAAGGCCGCGATGGTCGGCGGCAAGAGCGTCGGCATGGACAACAGCATCATCACCGGCGGCGGGCGCGACATCTCCAGCAACGAAGCGGGTTCGGCGCGCAGGTCCGATGGCAGCACGCAACTCGCGCAGCGCGCCTCGTCCGACACCGACGAGCAACTGCTCAAGGCCGCGCAAGGCGAACTGGAGCGACGCGAGCAGGTGCGCCTGCACGATCTTCAGGTGAAGCTGATGGCGGCGATCGAGGCCAATCCGACGCTGCACCAGTTCAAGCAGCAAATCCGCATCGAGTCGACGCAGCAGGGCTTGCGCATCGAAATCGTCGATACCCAGAAGCGCCCCATGTTCGCGCTCTCCAGCGACGCCGTGCAGCCTTATATGCGCGACATCCTGCGCGAGATCGGCAGAACGCTGAACGACGTGCCGAACCGCATCGTCGTGCAGGGACACACCGACGCCGTGAAGTACGCGGGCGGCGAAAAGGGCTACAGCAACTGGGAACTGTCGGCGGACCGCGCGAACGCGTCGCGGCGAGAGCTGGTCGCGGGCGGCATGGACGAAGCGAAAGTCATGCGCGTGCTCGGACTCGCCTCCACGCAGAACCTGAACAAGAAAGATCCGCTCGACCCGGAGAACCGGCGCATCAGCGTCATCGTGCTCAATCGCAAGACTGAAATGTCGATGCTGCGCGACGACGGCTCCCCGGGCGCCACGCTCGACAACGGCACGGATGCGCAAGGCAAGCCATCGGCCTCGTTCGGCTTCATCGGCGGTAGCGCGGCCAGGCCTGCGGCGCGGTGAGCAAATTCCCCGAAAAACAGGCTCAAGACTCGGCACGTTTCGACCGTCATCACGGCAAGAGACAAACATGATCAAAAACATTCTGGCAATCGACGATTCAGCCGCGATGCGGCAAATCCTCTCGGCGACGCTGGCGACGGCGGGTTACGAAGTGACCGTCGCGTCGGACGGCGACGAAGGGCTGGAGTGGGCGCTCGCGGAGCACTTCGATCTCGTCCTGACCGACCAGCACATGCCGGGCAGAAGCGGGCTCGATCTGATCGTGGCGCTGCGCGCGAACCGCGCCTACCGGGCGACGCCGATTCTGGTCCTCACGACCGAAGGCGGTGAGCCGTTCAAGGACGCGGCGCGCTCGGCGGGCGCGACGGGCTGGATCGAGAAACCGCTCGATCCGGACCTGCTGACCGAACTGGTTGCCGCGCTCTCTGAAGACACGCAGCACTGAACTGAACTGAAGCGAAAGCCAAAGACAACCCGCGCACGAACGCGCCGATGGTGACTCAAGCATGACACTCGACATTACCCAGTTCTATCAAACCTTCTTCGACGAAGCGGATGAACTGCTCGCGCAGATGGAGCAACTGCTGCTCGTTCTGGACATCGCGAATCCGGACCCGGAAGATCTCGCGGCGATCTTTCGCGCGGCGCATTCGATCAAGGGCGGCGCGGCGACATTCGGCTTCACCGCGCTCACCGAAACGACGCACATCCTCGAATCGCTGCTGGACCGGGCGCGTAACAACGAGCTCGTCCTGCGCCGCGACATGATCGACACGTTCCTCGCGACGAAGGACGTGCTCTCGGATCAGCTTGCCGCTTATCGCGCGAGCGCGGAGCCGGATGCGGCCGCGGCCGCGGCGATCTGCGCAAAGCTGGAACGCCTGAAGAACGAGCACGCCGAAGGCGGCCAGGCGAGCCAGATCGAGCCGCCCGCGCTGCCGGGCACGGAGAACGAAGCGGCAAGCAAAGCGGCGACCATGAACGCCGCGCCCGCCTACGAAGGCCCGAACGCGCCGCCCGTGCATGTGATCGCGCAGGCGACGGACGCGATCGAGGACGACGGCAACTGGGACGGCGCGTTCGAGCTGACCGATGGGAACACGAATGCAGGAGCCGCTGCCGGCACGCCGGCGGCGGAAGCAGGACCCCACCTGAAAATTACGCTACGGGGGGTGGGCGAGAAGGACCTGGCGACTCTGATCGAGGAGCTGGGGAATCTGGGAAGCATCGTCGGAGACAAGAAGACGGACGCCGAGTATGTGGTTTGGCTCGACTCGGACGTCCCGGCCGACGATATCGTCGCCGTGTGCTGCTTCGTGATCGACGAAACGCAGATCACGATCGGCCGTGGCGACGCGGCGGCGCAATCCGCCGAAGCAGCGCCAGCAGTACCGGCAGTGCAACCCACGCTACACGAGGAGCCGAAGCAATCGCAGGCGCACGCAGCGCCCGCATCCGCGGCTGGCAAGGAAGCAGTGAAAGAAGAATCGGCGGCGGCGGCGGGCTTGCAGGTCCCGTCCGCTGCCCAACCGACGAAATCCGCGGCGAGCGACGCCGAGAAGAAAGGGCGCCCGCAGGCCGCCGCATCGGCGGAAGGCAGCTCGATTCGCGTCGGCGTGGAGAAGGTCGATCAGCTCATCAATCTGGTGGGCGAGCTCGTCATCACGCAGGCGATGCTCGCGGAAACCACGAGCACGTTCGATCCCGCCTTGCACGACCGTCTTTTCAACGGCATGGCGCAGCTCGAGCGCAACGCGCGCGACCTGCAAGAGGCCGTCATGTCCATCCGCATGATGCCGATGGATTACGTATTCAGCCGCTTCCCGCGCCTCGTGCGCGACATCGCCGGCAAGCTCGGCAAGGAAGTGGAGCTCGTCACGTTCGGTCAGGCGACCGAGCTCGACAAGAGCCTGATCGAGCGCATCATCGATCCGCTCACGCACCTCGTGCGCAACTCGCTCGATCACGGCATCGAGACCGTGGAAGCGCGCCGCGCGGCGGGCAAGTCCACCACCGGCCAGCTCGTGCTGTCGGCGGCGCATCACGGCGGCAACATCGTCATCGAAGTGAGCGACGACGGCGCCGGCCTGCGCCGCGACAAGATTCTCGCGAAGGCGCAGAAGCAGGGCATGCAGGTTTCCGAGTCCATGAGCGACGAAGAAGTCTGGCAACTCATCTTCATGCCGGGCTTCTCGACCGCCGAACAGGTGACCGATATTTCCGGCCGCGGCGTCGGCATGGACGTGGTGAAGCGCAACATCCAGTCGATGGGCGGCCATGTCGAAATCATGTCGCGCCAGGGCGCGGGCACGACGACGAAGATCGTGCTGCCGCTCACGCTCGCGATTCTCGACGGCATGTCGGTGAAGGTCGGCAACGAGATCTTCATTCTGCCGCTGAACTTCGTGATGGAGTCGCTGCAGCCGGTCGCCGAAGACATCTACACGGTCGCGAACGGCGAGCGCGTCGTGCGTGTGCGCGGCGAATATCTGCCGCTCGTCGCGCTGCATCGCGTGTTCGACGTCGAAGGCGCGCGCACCGAGCCCACGCAGGGCATCGTCACCATCATGCAGACGGAAGGACGCCGCTTTGCGATGCTGATCGACGAGCTCGTCGGCCAGCAGCAGGTCGTCGTCAAGAACCTCGAAACGAATTACCGCAAGGTGCACGGCATTTCCGCCGCGACCATCCTGGGCGACGGCAGTGTGGCGCTGATCGTCGACGTGGCCGCGCTCAACCGCGAATCGCGCGCACAGCACGGCGCGCACTCTCACTAACACCATCAGACCAACGACAGGCCAAAAGGGAGCTCTCGTGGCAGACATTCAATCGATTCAAAACGCATCGCAGACCGGCACCATGCGTCGCGACGCCCAGCACGCCGAAGCCGCCGGACAGGAATTCCTCGTGTTCACGCTCGGCGCCGAGGAATACGGCATCGACATTCTGAAGGTGCAGGAAATTCGCGGCTACGACAACGTTACACGCATCGCGAATGCGCCCGCGTTCATCAAGGGCGTGATCAACCTGCGCGGCATCATCGTGCCGATCGTCGACATGCGCATCAAGTTCAATCTGGGCCGCGTCGAGTACGACAACCAGACGGTCGTGATCATCCTGAACGTCGCGCATCGCGTGGTCGGCATGGTGGTCGACGGCGTGTCGGACGTGCTCACGCTCACGCAGGAGCAGGTCATGCCCGCGCCCGAATTCGGCGGCACGCTGGCGACGGAATATCTGACGGGCCTCGGCACCGTCGACGGCCGCATGCTGATCCTGATGGACATCGAAAAGCTCATGACGAGCCGCGAGATGGAGTTGATCGACTCCGTCGCCGCATAACGAGCGAAGCGAGAAAGAAGCCATGCTGAAGAAGTTGTCGATCCGCACGACGCTCACGCTCGTTGCCTTGCTGTTCACCGGATGCGCGGCGCTGATCGGCGCGCTCGCGCTCACCGGGCTCAACTCCGCCGGCGCATCGCTTGCGTCGCTCGCGCAGGAAGACCTGGTCGCGATGCGCGCGCTGTCGGAAACGTCGTCGTATTTGTTGCGCTCGCGCATCACGCTCGACCGCGTGCGCTCGCTCACCGAAGCGGGCAGCACGGAAGAAGCGAAGAAGGCGATCGATCGCGGCCAGTATCTGCTCGACAAGAGCAACGAAAACTGGAAGCTCTACCTCGACACGCCGAAGCCGATGCTGCCGAAGGAAACGCTCGACGCGCTCGTGACTCAACGCGACGCGCTCGTGAAGACCGGCGTGGAGCCGGAATTCGCCGCAATCCGTGCGAACGACATGGCCGCGTATCACGCGATCGCCGACACGAAGATCAGCCCGATGTTCGTCTCGTTCGATCAGGCGGTGACGGCCGCGGTGGCGTCGCATCAGGAGCACGCGGAACGTTCGCGCACGAGCACGGCTTCGCATATCGCGGCGCTCAACATGGCGATCGGCGCGGTGCTCGTGCTCGCGGTGCTGATGCTGATCGGCACCCGCATGGCGCTCTCGAGCCTCATCGTCAAGCCGATCAACGATGCCGTCGATCACTTCGACCGCATCTCGCGCGGCGATCTCACGCAGTCCGCGCACACCGACCGGACCAACGAAATCGGCCGCCTGTTCGCGGGCATCGAACGCATGCGCGGCAACCTGACCGCGATGGTCGGCTCGGTGCATCGCGGCGCGGAATCGATCGATGTCGGCGCGCATGAAATCGCGAGCGGCAACACGGATCTGTCGCAGCGCACGGAGGAGCAGGCGGCGTCACTGCAGGAAACGGCGTCGAGCATGGAAGAGCTGACGAGCACCGTGAAGCAGAACGCCGACAACGCACGCCAGGCGAGCCAGCTCGCGGTGAGCGCATCGGATATCGCGTCGCGGGGCGGCGCGGTCGTGGAGCAGGTCGTCGAGACGATGCACGCGATCGCGTCGAGCTCGAGCAAGGTCGTCGACATCATCGGCGTGATCGAAGGCATCGCGTTCCAGACCAACATTCTCGCGTTGAACGCGGCCGTCGAAGCGGCGCGTGCGGGCGAGGAAGGCCGCGGCTTCGCGGTGGTCGCAGGTGAAGTGCGCTCGCTCGCGCAACGCAGCGCGGCGGCGGCAAAGGAGATCAAGGCACTGATCGGCGATTCGGCCGCGAAGGTCGACAGCGGCACGGAACTCGTCGCGCGCGCCGGCCAGACCATGGGCGAGATCGTGCAGGCGGTGCGCCGCGTGACCGACATCATGGGCGAAATCAGCGCGGCGTCCGAAGAGCAGTCCGACGGCATCGAGCAGGTCAACCGCGCCGTCACGCAGATGGACAGCGTGACGCAGCAGAACGCCGCGCTCGTCGAGCAGGCGGCGGCGGCCGCGGCGTCGCTCGAAGAGCAGACGCGCCAGTTGAAGGACGTGGTCGCGCAATGGCGCCTCGAAAGCGCGGCGCCGGTGCGCGCGAGCGCATCGACGGCGGCGGCGCGCATCAAGGCGTCGGCACCGGCGGCGCGCATCGAGCCTTCGGCTGTTCCCGCGCCGACAGTCGAAAAGCGCGTGACGCCCGCAGGAAACGCGAAAGTTGCGCCGGAAGCGGCCGTTATCAAGGAAGCAGGCAAGCCCGCCAGCAAGCCGACGGTCAAGCCCGCCAGCGTCGTGAAGTCCGCACCCGCGCCGCGCGCCAAGGCGACGACCGCCGACGACGGCGACTGGGAAACCTTCTAACCGAATCCGAAACGAACACGGCCATGCAGGCATCGCGCATCAGGATCGAAAGCCGGCGTTTCATCGAAACGCACGGCGCGCGCGAGTCCGCATGGCCACGCGCGAAGAACGCGCCCCATCCGGCGCCGCTAAGGGTGTCAAGGAAGCACGAAACATCATGATGGCAACGCGCAACCCGCGCATCGAGCTGGCCGCCAGTGTGCGCGGTCCGGAAGTCGAGCGCGATTTCGAATTCACGACGGCGGACTTTGCCCGCATCCGCGAGCTGATTCATCGGCGCGCGGGCATCTCGCTGTCGGATCACAAACGCGACATGGCGTACAGCCGCCTCGCGCGCCGACTGCGCGCCTGCGGCATCGACACGTTCAGGCAGTATCTCGATCGCCTCGAAACGAACGACGACAACGCCGAGTGGGAAGCGTTCGTCAATGCGCTCACCACGAACCTCACGGCGTTCTTTCGCGAGTCGCATCACTTTCCGATTCTCGCGGAGTTCGTGAAACGTCGGCAGCAGCCGTTCTCTGTGTGGTGCTCGGCGGCATCGACGGGCGAGGAGCCGTATTCCATCGCGATGACGCTCGTCGAAGCGCTGGGCGAGCACGCGGCGCGCCAGTGCACGGTGTTCGCGAGCGACATCGACAGCCAGGTGCTCGCGAAGGCCGAAGCGGGCGTGTATTCGCTCGATCAGGTGAAGGCGTTGTCCGTCGAGCGGCTCAAGCGTTTCTTCCTGAAGGGCACGGGTTCGCACGCGGGGCTCGTGAAAGTGCGCCCCGAACTGCGCGCGATGGTGAACTTCGGCCGCGTCAATCTGACGGATGCGCGCTACGACGTGAAAGGCCCGTTCGACGCGATCTTCTGCCGCAACGTGATGATCTACTTCGACAAGCCGACGCAAGGGCAAGTGCTTTCGCGCTTCGAACCGCTGATGAAGCCGGGCGCGCTGTTGTTCGCGGGGCATTCGGAGAACTTCACGTATGTATCGCAGGCGTTCAGGCTGCGCGGGCAGACCGTGTACGAGCTGTCGCGCGACCTGAAGCCGACGGCAAAGCCGCAGCGCGCGCTCGCTGGGGAGGCGGCATGAGCGGACTGCCGATCGCGTCGAATCTCTATTTCGACAATCATTTCAAGAAGCCGGGCGTAAAGCTCCTGCCGAACGAGTTCTACATGACGAGCGAGGACATGGTGCTCGTCACCGTGCTCGGGTCGTGCGTGGCGGCGTGCATCAATGACCGCACGGCGGGCATCGGCGGAATGAATCACTTCATGCTGCCCGACGACGGTTCCGACGCGTCGCATGCATCGTCCGATTCGATGCGCTACGGCGCCTACGCGATGGAAGTGCTCATCAACGAGCTCATCAAGCGCGGCGGCCGGCGCGAGCGCTTCGAAGCGAAAGTGTTCGGCGGCGGCGCGGTGCTCGCGGGCATGACGACCATCAATATCGGCGATCGCAATTCGGAGTTCGTGCGGCGCTATCTCGCCCTGGAGAAGATTCGCATCGTCGCCGAGGATTTGCAGGGCATGCATCCGCGCAAGGTCGCGTTCATGCCGCGCTCGGGCCAGGTGATGGTCAAGAAGCTGAAGACCGCGCACGATCCGATCGTGGTCGAACGCGAGCAGGCGCTCGTGCAGCGCACGCCGGAAGAGCGCGCCGAGCGGCTTGCGAAGGCGCGTGCGCGCGTCGAATTGTTTCAGTCGAACGCGACGGTCGCGAAGCCGCGCGCGGAGTTGTTCACGGCGCAGGGCAAGCCGCGCGCGGAACTGTTCACATCGCGCATGAAGACCGTGGAGGAAGCATGACACTCACCCACGCAACGAATACGAAGGCGCAGGCCGTGCCGACGATCAAGGTGCTGTGCGTCGACGACTCGGCGCTCGTGCGCAGCCTGATGACCGAGATCATCAATTCGCAGCCCGACATGCACGTGTGCGCGACCGCGCCGGACCCGCTCGTCGCGCGCGAGCTGATCAAGCTGCACAACCCGGACGTGCTCACGCTCGATGTCGAAATGCCGCGCATGGACGGCCTCGATTTTCTCGAGAAGCTGATGCGCCTGCGGCCGATGCCGGTCGTGATGGTGTCGTCGCTGACCGAGCGCGGCAACGAAATCACGCTGCGCGCGCTGGAGCTCGGCGCGGTCGATTTCGTCACGAAGCCGAAGGTCGGCATTCGCGACGGCATGCTCGACTACGCCGAAAAGCTCGCGGACAAGATTCGCGCCGCGTCGCGCGCCCGCGTGAAGCAGACCACGCACGCGGCGGGCGCGCCGTCGAACGCGGCTGCGCACAAGCCCGCGCCGCATTTCAACAATCCGCTCGTGTCGACGGAAAAGCTCGTGATCGTCGGGGCTTCGACGGGCGGCACGGAAGCCATCCGCGAAGTGCTCGTGCCGCTGCCGCCCGATGCGCCCGCGGTGCTGATCGCGCAACACATGCCGCCGGGCTTCACGAAGTCGTTCGCGCAGCGCCTGAACGGCCTGTGCCGTATCACCGTGAAGGAAGCGGAGCACGGCGAGCGCGTGCTGCCGGGTCACGCCTATATCGCGCCGGGCCACGCGCATCTGGTGCTCGCGCGAAGCGGGGCGAACTATGTCGCGCATCTGTCGGATGCACCGCCGGTAAACCGGCATCGGCCGTCGGTCGACGTGCTGTTCCGCTCGGCGGCGCAGCACGCGGGCAAGAACGCCATCGGCGTGATCCTGACCGGCATGGGCCGCGACGGCGCCGCCGGTCTGCTCGACATGCAGCAGGCGGGCGCATACACGCTCGCGCAGGACGAAGCGAGCTGCGTGGTGTTCGGCATGCCGCGCGAAGCAATTGCAATGGGCGGCGCAAGCGAAGTCGCGCCGCTCTCTGAAATGAGCCGGCGCGTGATGGCGCGCCTTGCCTCGATGGGCGAACGCGTGCAGCGCGTCTGAACTTTTTGGATTTAAGCGGCGCGGCCGCGTTGAGAACTCAAGGGAGTAAAGATGGACAAGAACATGAAGATCCTCGTCGTCGACGATTTTCCGACGATGCGCCGTATCGTGCGTAACCTGCTCAAGGAACTGGGCTACGGCAACGTCGACGAAGCCGAAGACGGCGCGGCGGGTCTCGCACGCCTGCGCGGCGGCGGCTTCGACTTCGTGATCACCGACTGGAACATGCCGAACCTCGACGGCCTTTCGATGCTGCAGCAGATCCGCGCGGACGCGGCGCTCGCGCATCTGCCGGTGCTGATGGTGACGGCGGAGTCGAAGAAGGAAAACATCATCGCGGCGGCGCAAGCGGGCGCGAACGGTTATGTGGTGAAGCCCTTCACGGCCGCCACGCTCGACGAGAAGCTCACCAAGATTCTCGAGAAGATGGCCAAAGCCGGGAGCTGATCGTGAACGATCTGACCACTGAATTCGCAGCCGCGGTTGCCGAAAGCGAAGGCGATCCGTCGAGCGATCGCATCCTCGCGCGCATCGGGCAACTGACGCGCACCTTGCGCGACTCGATGCGCGAGCTCGGCCTCGACAAGCAGGTCGAAGCCGCCGCGCAAGCCGTGCCCGACGCGCGCGACCGGTTGAAATACGTCGCGACGATGACGGAGCAGGCCGCCGAGCGCGCGCTCAACGCGATCGAGCTCGCGAAGCCCGTGCAGGAAGCGATGCAGACGGAGGCGCAGTCGCTCGATGCGCGCTGGGCCAAATGGTACGAGGCGCCGCTCGCGCAGGGCGAAGCGGGCGAGCTTCTCGCGCAGACGCGCACGTTCCTGCAAAGCGTGCCCGAGCGGACCCAGGCGACCAACGCGCAGCTGCTCGAAATCATGCTCGCGCAGGACTTTCAGGATCTGACCGGGCAGGTGATCAAGAAGATCACGGACGTCGTGTATCTGATCGAGCAACAATTGCTGGGTGTGTTGCTCGAAAATATCGCGCCAGAGCGGCGCGAGCAGTTCGCGGCATCGGCGGCGGCGTTGATGTCATCGGCGACCGGCAGTCCGGAAGGCCTGCTCAACGGACCGCAGATCAATCCGGAAGGGCGCAGCGACGTCGTGCAGGATCAATCGCAAGTGGACGATCTGCTCGCGAGTCTCGGCTTCTGAGGCGTTTCGTAAGTAGCCGTCAATTCGACGTACGCAGCGTTGCAAGTCACGCGAAGCGCATACCATTGCGCTTCGCGTTTTTTATTGTGTGCGCTCGCGAACGTTTGGTCTATTCCTCGTGGCTGGCATACTGGCGATATCCCGTGCTCGAAAAAACAGGGACGAATTCCAGTGGCGCATCTGTCACTTAATCGTCAAGAGCCGGCCGCGAGCAGAGGCGCGCGGGCAATCAGTAACCCAGAGGAGGCCCAGTGAAGGCACCGAAGCAATCCCGTCATGGGCATCTTGTAAGCGCGCTCGCGTTCGTCGCCGGCGCGTTGAGCGTGTGCGCAGCCGCACCCGCCTATGCAGTGCTCGGCGGCGAGCCGATGAACGCGCCGCAGGGCGCCACCGCTGAATCCACGAAAGCGGTCGCGCGCGCAGCGGTCGCAAGCGGTGCGTCGAACGCATCGGCGACATCGGCGTCGAACTACACCGTTCGCTCGACCACGCTCGCGAGCGGCACGATCGTCAATGAATACCTGTCCGCGCAGGGCGTCGTGTTCGGCATCGCGTGGCATGGGCCGCGCGTGCCGGATCTCGCCAGCCTGCTCGGCAACTATTTCCCGCAGTATCAGCAGGGCCTGAAGGCGCAGCGCGCCGCACGCGGCGGCCGTGGGCCGGTGAGCGTGCAGGGTTCCGGGCTCGTCGTGGAATCGGGCGGTCACATGGGCTCGTTCGCGGGCAGCGCGTATTTGCCGCAATCGTTGCCCGCCGGCGTGTCCGCCAGCGATATCCAGTAAGCGACGGGAGTCTCAGTATGCATCGAACGACAAGCGGTGATCCCGCCATCTCTTCCTCCCGACGCGGCGGCTTCGCCCGCTGGCTCGGCGTGCTCTGTCTTTCCGTCATGCTCGCGGCGTGCGGCGGCGGCGGCGGCGACGACTCCAGTTCCAGCAGCGGCGGCTCGTCCGGCGGCGGCTCCGGCGGCGGCTCGGGTGGCGGCAGCTCGAGCACCAGCAGCGCGAACGCGCAGCCCATCGCGCCCAACGGCACGAACGCGGTGCCGATCAACGTCAACTCGGGCGTCGCGGGCTTCGTCAACATTCCGAACGTGTCGGTGACGGTGTGCGCGCCGGGCTCGTCGGTGTGCCAGCAGATCAACAACATTCAGCTCGATACAGCGTCGTTCGGCCTGCGCATTCTCGGATCGGCGGCGCAATCCGTGCTCGGCAGTCTGCCCGGTTCGCGCGCATCGAACGGCGGTCAACTCGCCGAATGCGCGGGCTTCGCCGACGGCTATACGTGGGGCACCGTGCGCACCGCCGACGTGAAGATGGGTACGGAAGTCGCGTCGAACGTGCCGATCCAGATCATCGGCGACCTCGACGCGTCGGCGGCGCCGACCGGCGATAACGGCTGTCCGTCCGGCAGCGACGAAAATACGATCGACGACATCGGCGCGAACGGCATTCTCGGCATCGGCCCGCAAACGTACGACTGCGGCAACGGATGCGTAAGCACGTCGCTCAACGCAATGTACTTCTCGTGCAATAACGGCGCGAATTGCTCGCCCGTCGCCGTGCCGCTCGCGCAGCAGGTGACGAATCCCGTCACGAAGTTCGCGGTCAACAACAACGGCGTGATCGTGCAGTTGCCGCCGGTCCCCGATAACGGCGCGGCCAGTGCGACCGGCGTGCTGATATTCGGCATCGGCACGCAGAGCAACAATTCGGTGAGCAACGTGACGAAGTACGGCACGGACCCCTACGGCGACCTGAGCGGCACCTACAAGGGGAAGACGTACAAGACGTTCTTCGACACGGGATCGAACGGCAACTTCTTCCAGGACAGCTTCCCGCTGTGCTCGAGTTCGAGTGCGTTCTATTGCCCGAGCTCGCAGCAGTCACTGTCGACGACGATCGCCGGCACGGAAGGCAACAGCGCGGTCGTGCCGTTCCTGCTCGCCAACGCGAGCACGCTGACACAGGGCAGGAGCAAGTTCGCCTTCAATAGTCTCGGCGGCCAGTTGGGCATGTCCAACTTCTTCGACTTCGGCCTGCCGTTCTTCTTCGGCAGGCATGTGTATGTCGGATACGAGTTGCCGAACAACCGGGCTTATATCGCGTTCTGATGTGCCGATGACCTGACCGGGATGATTCCGGTCAGGCGCTCCGCCAAATGAAAGACCGGCTGCGTTTTGTGCGCAGCCGGTTTTTTTTCACTCGCCCGCGCGCGGCTTGCGCGGGGCGCGCTCGGCGAGCGCGTCGTAGAGCCAGCGCGGCAACGCGTGCATCAGCGCGCCTGCTATGCGCATCTGCCAGGGAAAGGTCGCATAGCGCACCTTGCGTTCGATCGCGTCGGCGGTTTTCTCGGCGAAGCGGTCGGCGTCCATGAGAAAGGGCATCCGATACGGATTGTGCGCGGTCATCTCCGAGCGCACGTAGCCCGGCGCGATCGTGACGACGGCTACGCCAAGGGGTCGCATCTCGACGCGCAAGGCTTCGAGATATTTCGCCACCGCCGATTTCGACGCGCTGTACGCACCGCCGCCCGGCAATCCGCGCACGCCCGCGACGCTCGCAATGCCGACGAGCGTCCCGTGCCGCGCGGTTGTCATCGACGCGACGAAGGGCTCGAATGTCGCGACCATGCCGAAGTAGTTCACGTCCATCACGGCGCGGAAGGTGTCGAGATCGCCGTGGCCTGTCAGCGCGCCGCGGCTCATGCCGGCGTTCGCAATGACGATATCCGCCGCGCCGTGCTCCGCGATGAAGCGGCGCGCGGCATCGGCGAGTGCGTCGGCGTCCCGCACGTCGGCGGGGTAAATCGAGATGGTGCTTTGAGGATGGCGGGCCGCGAAGGCGGCGAGGGAATCGGCGCGGCGGGCAACGAGGCCGAGCACGGCCCCGCGCTTTACATATTCCTCGGCCAGTGCGAGGCCGATGCCGCTCGATGCGCCGGTGATGAAGACCTTCAGGCGAACTGCAGTCATGCCGGCGAACGGGATTACAGCTTCTTGTCGCGGACTTGCTGAACGAGGAAGTCCATCACCTGCGTCGTGCCCGGCAGGCTGTTGGTCATCGCCGGACCGGTTTCGTACTTGCCCTGCACGACGATCGTCGGCACGCCGTCGATCTTGTAATCCTGCAGCAACTTGGCGTCGCGCTGCACCGCGCTTTGCGTCGAGAACGAGTTATACGCGTCCATGTACTTCTTCGGATCGACGCCCTGCGTCTTGAGGAAGTCCGCCTGCGCCTGCGGCGTCAGCAGATAGTTCTTCTTCACGTGGATCTCGTTGAACACGGCCGGCGTGACCTTCTCGGCGACGCCGAGCGCATCGAGCGCGTGATACATCTTCGAGTGCGGGATGAAGTCGTCGCGGAACGCCACCGGCACGCGCTTGAACACCACGTCCGGGCCTTGCTTCTTCGCCCATGCCTCGATGTACGGCTCGAATTCGTTGCAGTGCGGGCAGCCGTACCAGAAGAATTCGATGACCTCGACCTTGCCTGCGGGCGACGCGATCGGCTGAGCCGCCTGCAGCACGGTGTAGTCCTTGCCTGCGGTGGGCGCGGCCATCGCCGAACTCGCGACGCTCATCGATGCGGCTGCGATGCCAAGGGAGAGAGCCAACGCGCTAAAGATTTTTTTCATGATTGAGGAGGGTACGCAATGGATACGCGACGGAACAAAAAGCAGGTGCATAAGTGGGACATACGACGCTTAA
Organism: Caballeronia sp. INML2; assembly: GCF_023631365.1. Lineage (NCBI taxonomy): Bacteria > Pseudomonadati > Pseudomonadota > Betaproteobacteria > Burkholderiales > Burkholderiaceae > Caballeronia > Caballeronia sp. INML2. The sequence goes on from NZ_JALQDH010000002.1 coordinate 156,912, forward strand.
GCCACACTTAAACGCCCGGGCGCTTGCGCCTGCGCGGCCGTCTCGCGGCCGCGCACACACGCGATTTCGTTTGCTGCGTTATTGCTTCGAGAAACGGATCACGGCCGTATCGACGCCCGCGTCGGACAGCCGCTGACGCGCGGTGTTCATGTCCTCGAACTTCGCGAACGGCCCGATGCGCACGCGATAGTACGTCACACCGCCCGCATCGCGCTGCGTGACCTTCGATTCGAAGCCCTGGAAGCCGAGACGCGCGCGCTGCTGCTCGGCATCCGCCTGGGTCTTGTATGCGCCCACTTGCAGGAAATAACCGGTGTTCGGTTCGCCGGGCGCGGGCGGCGTGGCCTTCGCCGTAGCGGGCGCCGAGCCGCCCTTCGGCGGCGTGGCGTTGGCGTTGCTCGTTGCGTTCGGCGCGCTTTCGGGCTTCTTCGCGGGCGTCGTGCTCGCGGTCTTCGGCGCGGATGCAGTACCGCCCGACGGCGGCACCTCGACGATTTGCGGCTCGTCGAGCACGCCCGACGACTGCGTCTGGTTGTTGGTCTGGCCCGGCGCGGTGTTCGGCGGCGCAGGCTGCGCGGCTTGCGGCACGGCCTGGCCCGGCGACTTGCCTTGCAGCGGACGGTTCGGGTCGTACGGCTGCGCGGCGGCGGGTGCGGAGTTGGCGTCGGCAGGCGGCGCGACCTTTGCCACGAAGGGCGTGGGCGCGCGCGTGATGTAGAGCGCGACGATCACGGCGATCGCGAGGCCGACGATCAGGCCCAGCACGATGCCGATAAACGTCCCCCCGGTTTGTTTCGACTGCTTCGATGTACGGCGTGGTTGTGCCATCGTATGAATCACCTGCGTGAAAGTCTTCTGGTTGGGCGACGATTATAGCCGTGGGTCAAGACACGCCTGCGCCAGGCTCCCGTCCGCGCACGCCGAAAATTCCGAATTTCGGTGCGCGTAGCGGGGCAGCGGACGATTACATCTTTCGAGGAGCGGAAACGCCGATGGTCGCGAGACCGTTTTCGAGGACCTGGCGCGTGGCGGCCAGCAGCGCGATGCGCGCGGTGCGTTCCTTCTCTTCGTCCACGAGCACGCGCTCCGCATTGTAGAACGAGTGAAATTCGCCAGCGAGGTCGCGCAGATAGAACGCGACCGCGTGCGGCGCGAGCTCGTCGGCGGCGTGGGCGAGCATCTCCGGAAATTCAGCGAGCTTGTTGAGCAGCGCCATCGCACGGTCGCTCGACAGCGGCGAAAGGTCGGCCTGCGCCGCCTTCGACACGTCGCCCGCGTAGCGTTCCTTCCAGTCGCTGAGAATCGTGCAGATGCGCGCGTGCGCGTACTGCACGTAGTAGACCGGGTTTTCGTCGTTCTGCTTGAGCGCGAGGTCGATGTCGAACACGAATTCGGTATCCGCCTTGCGCGAAATGAGGAAGAAGCGCACGGCGTCGCGGCCGCGGCGGATGGTGTCCTCGTCGATCTGGTCAGGCGCGGTTTCGTGGCCCGGCGTGAGGCCGCCCGACCATTCGATCAGATCCCGCACCGTCACGTAGCTGCCCGCGCGCTTGGAGATCTTCACTTCCTGGCCGTCGCGCATGACGGTCACCATCTTGTGCAGCACGTAGTCGGGATAGCCCTTGGGAATGCCGACGCCGAGTCCTTGCAGGCCGGCGCGCACCCGCGCGATCGTGCCGTGATGGTCCGAGCCCTGGATGTTGATGACCTTCGTGTAGCCGCGCTCCCATTTGGTCACGTGATACGCGACGTCCGGCACGAAGTACGTGTAGGTGCCGTCGGACTTCTTCATGACGCGGTCTTTGTCGTCGCCGTCGTCGGTGGTGCGCAGCCACAGCGCGCCGTCCTGCTCGTAGGTCTTGCCTGCATCGACGAGCGCCGCGACCGTCTTCTCGACGCGGCCTTCCTTGTACAGCGACGACTCCAGATAAAACTGGTCGAACTTCACGCCGAACGCGGTCAGATCCATGTCCTGTTCGTGACGCAGATACGCGACCGCGAAATGACGGATGGCTTCGAGATCGTCGACGTCACCTTTGCCCTTGACCGGCTCGCCATCTTTCGCCGCGACGGTTTCGCCCGCCATGTAGTCGCGCGCGATGTCGGCGATGTACTCGCCGTTGTATGCGGCCTCGGGCCACTCGGCGTCGCCCGGCTTGAGGCCGCGCGCGCGCAGTTGCGTCGAGACGGCGAGGTTGTTGATCTGCACGCCCGCGTCGTTGTAGTAGAACTCGCGGTGCACGTCGTAGCCCTGCGTTTCGAGCAGGTTCGAGAGCGCGTCGCCGAGCGCGGCCTGCCGGCCGTGGCCGACGTGCAGCGGGCCGGTCGGATTCGCCGACACGAACTCGACGAGCACGTGCCTGCCCGTGTCGCGCGTCGAGCGGCCGAACGTTGCGCCATCGCCCAGCACGGCCGGGATCACCGCTTGCTTCGCCGTGGCGGCAAGACGCAGATTGATGAAGCCGGGACCCGCCACTTCGGCGCTCTCGACGAGACCCTTCGCGGCCGGAAGACCGAGCAGCGCATCGACGATTTGCTGCGCGAGCTGGCGCGGATTCGCGCGCAGCGGCTTGGCGAGCTGCATCGCGACATTCGATGCCACGTCGCCGTGCGCCGCGACCTTCGGTCGTTCGAGGACGATCGAAGGCGTGACGAAGGCCGCTTCGCTGGCGCCTTGAGTGGCTTGCGCGACCTGCTGGACCGCGTCGGTGATGAGCGTTTCGAGAGTGTGTTTATGTGCGGGCAGCATGCTGAATGTGATCCAGTGGAGCGAGTCCGGATGGGTATGGCGATTGGATTGAGGATGGCGCGCGCTTGCGGCCCGGTTGCGGCTCGTTGCGGACGCCATTCGCCATGTCTGCGAGGCCTCGCAGACATATAACGGACTAAGCCCGGTTATATACCTACAAAGTGGGGATTTTAGCAGGTGCTAATATGTCGAATCAGGGTGTCGTCATGTTGTCAGGGAGACCGGCTCGTCTGCGCGTTTGGTTTGCAAACCGCCCATGACCCAACATAAACAAAAGGACCATGCCATGCTCATCACATTCAAAACTCCTGCCGCACCGGATGTCATGATGCTCGAAGACCTCGCGGAGTACTTGCTCGGCATCATCGGCAAACAGCTCACCGAGAGGGGCGTCGTCACGCACGAAGAACTGCCTTCGGCCATTCAGAAACTCGAAGCCGCTATCGTCACCGACAAGAAAGTGCGCGCCGAGCACGACGGCCATTTCCACGAAGGCGAGGAAGGGCACGAGCCGCACGAGATTCCCATCGGGCTCGCGCAGCGCGCTTATCCGTTCCTCGACATGCTGCGCCTCGCGCAAAAGCACAACACGGATATTCTCTGGGGCGTCTGATTTCACGGATCCGCCGCGCCGGCAAACAAAAACCCGCATCGTTGTGAACTGCACCCCAAAAGTTGGACAACCGTCCAACGACTTGGGGTGTTTTTTATGAGCAAGCACAGCGCGCAATTTAAGCGAGCCGTCGTCGAAGACTATCTGTCAGGCAAATATGGTGGTAGTGGAGCAGTGGCGTATCGGCATGGTGTAGACCACGGTACAGTGCGGATTTGGGTGGCGGCATGGCGCGCGCACGGCGAGGCGGCGTTGCAGAAGAAGTACAGTCGCTACGACGGCCAATTCAAGCTGAAGGTGCTGCAGTTCATGCACACGAAGGCACTGTCGTGTCGAGAGACGGCTGCAATCTTCGATATCCGCAATCCGAGCGTGATCAGTGTCTGGAAGCGCCGGTATGATTCGGGAGGTATGCAGGCCCTTGAGCCGCGCCCCCGAGGACGCTCCGTGAAGCAACCCAAGTCATCTGCGCCGCCTGTGTCGTCGAAATCCGACGAGGCGCGCACGAAGGAAGAGCTCCTGAAGGAGCTGAACTATCTGCGCATGGAGAATGCGTACCTAAAAAAACTCGATGCCTTGATCCGCTCGGAAAGCCCCACAGCGCAGCGCAAAAAGCGCAAATAGTGGCCGGGTTAAGGCATGAGTTTCCGCTCGACGGCTTGCTGAAAGTGGCGGGCCTTGCGCGCAGCACGTTCTATTACCAATGCAAGGCCTCGCAGAAGGCGGACAAACACGCGCAGCTCAAGGCGCGTATCCGTTCTGTCTTCGAGCAGCACAAAGGGCGTTATGGCTATCGGCGCATCACCAGCGCGATCC
>NZ_JALQDH010000003.1:0-5642 GCF_023631365.1 Caballeronia sp. INML2
GGCTGAGTCCTGTAATGTACAGAACTCAGCCCTCACGGCCTTAGCCCAAACCTGTCCAACTTTGCGGGGTCAGTTCAGTTGCCGATGCGGGTTTTTTTCTTCCGATGAAACGTCTGACGGCCTAGTCGCTGTGCTGCGGATTATTGCGACTGGCCGCTTTCCGCGCCGGCGGGCTTCGCAGGCGTATGCGGCTTTTTCGGCTTCTTCGGCTTTTTCTTGTGCTCCGACTGCGGCGGCGAGTACGAAGACGCCTGAGTGCTGCTCGCCTGCGCGAACGCAGCCGAACTCGATGCTGCTAGCAAGGCCGCGGCGAAAGCTACGGTTACGGCGGACGTCATCTTCTTCATGCGACTTTCTCCGTTGACGAAAAGAGTGCGTGGGCCGTCATGGCGACGGCCTTTCGCGCTGACAAGTCTACGGAAACCAAAAATTTCCCGCCTGTTTCGTGCATATTTCCGCCATCGGGCGAGGGATATGTCGTTTGTCATTGCTGGGCTTCAGCGCAGCGGTGCAAGCGCGCGTTCGGCATCCGCGGTCGACAGCGCCATGCGTTCGGCGTAGCTCGCGAGCTGATCGTCGCCGATCTTGCCCACCGAGAAGTACGTGCTGTCGGGATGCGCGATGTAGAAGCCCGACACGCTCGCGGCCGGCAGCATCGCGAACGACTCGGTCACGCTCATGCCGATTTCGTTCGCCTGAAGCACTTCGAACATGTCGCGCTTCACGAGGTGATCCGGGCACGCCGGATAACCCGGCGCCGGGCGGATGCCGACATACTTCTCCGCGATCAGCGCATCGTTGTCGAGCGTTTCGTTCGACGCGTAGCCCCACAGTTCCCGGCGCACGCGCGCGTGGAGCGCTTCGGCGAAAGCCTCCGCGAAACGGTCGGCCAGCGCCTTGAGCATGATCGCGCTGTAGTCGTCGTGATCGGCTTCGAACTGTTGTTCCTTTTTGTCGACGCCGAGGCCCGCCGTCACCGCGAAGAGCCCGATGTAATCCTTCACGCCCGACTCCTTCGGCGCGATGAAATCGGCGAGCGAGCGGTTCGGGCGCATCACGCCATCGACGACCGGACGCACGCTCTGCTGACGCAGATTGCGCCAGGTCATCGCGACTTTCGAGCGTGATGCGTCCGTGTAGATCTCGATGTCGTCGTCGTTTACGGTGTTCGCGGGCAGCAGCATGACGACGCCGTTCGCCGTGAGCCAGCGGCCCTGAATCAGGCGCGAGAGCATCGACTTGCCGTCGGAGAACACGCGCCGCGCCGACTCGCCGACGATCTCGTCGTTGAGAATCGCCGGATAGGGACCCGCGAGATCCCACGTCTGGAAGAACGGACCCCAGTCGATGTAGTTCGCCAGTTCCGCGAGGTCATAGTTCCTGAACACGCGCCGCCCGATGAAGGTCGGCTTTTTCGGCGTGTACGCGCTCCAGTCGATCTTCGTCTTGTTGGCGCGCGCCTCGTCGTACGTGACCATCGGCTGCGCTTTTCTGTTGGCGTGCTGCGTGCGGATGCGGTCGTAGTCGCTCTTCAGTTCATCGAGATACTTCGCCGCGCCTTCGTCCGACAGGAGGCTCGACGCCACCGACACCGAACGCGACGCATCCGGCACGTACACGACCGGCCCCTCGTAATGCGGCGCGATCTTCACGGCGGTATGCACGCGCGAAGTCGTCGCGCCGCCGATGAGCAAAGGCGTCTGCTTGCCGCGGAAATAGTCGTCGCGCTGCATTTCCGAGGCGACGTAAGCCATTTCTTCGAGACTCGGCGTGATGAGGCCGGAAAGCCCGATGATGTCCGCGCCTTCTTCCTTCGCCTTCTGAAGGATGGTCGCGCACGGCACCATCACGCCCATGTTGACCACTTCGAAGTTGTTGCACTGGAGCACGACCGACACGATGTTCTTGCCGATGTCGTGCACATCGCCCTTCACGGTCGCGATGACGATCTTGCCCTTCGGCCGCACGTCCGCGCCGGCATCGGCGAGACGCTTCTTCTCTTCTTCGATGAACGGAATCAGATGCGCGACCGCCTGCTTCATCACGCGCGCCGATTTCACGACTTGCGGCAGGAACATCTTGCCCGCGCCGAACAGGTCGCCGACGATGTTCATGCCGTCCATCAGAGGCCCTTCGATGACGTTGATCGGACGCCCGCCGGCCTTTTCGATCTTCGCGCGCACTTCTTCGGTATCTTCGACGATGAAGTTCGTGATGCCGTGCACGAGCGCGTGCGACAGACGCGCCTCGACCGGCTGATTGCGCCATTCGAGGTTCTCTTCCTTCTTCGCGGCGCCGGTCTTGAACTTGTCGGCGACTTCGAGCAGACGGTCCGTGCCGTCCTCGCGGCGATTCAGCACGACGTCTTCGACTCTCTCGCGCAGTTCGGCGTCGAGGTCGGCATACACGCCGAGCTGGCCCGCGTTCACGATGCCCATGTCCATGCCCGCCTGAATCGCGTGATACAGGAACACGGTGTGAATCGCCTCGCGCACGGGATCATTGCCGCGGAACGAGAACGACACGTTCGACACGCCGCCGCTCACCTTCGCATGCGGCAGGTTCTGCTTGATCCAGCGCGTCGCATTGATGAAATCGACCGCGTAGTTGTTGTGCTCCTCGATGCCCGTCGCGATCGCGAAGATGTTCGGATCGAAGATGATGTCCTCGGGCTCGAAGCCGACCTCGTTGACGAGGATGTCGTAGGAGCGCTTGCAGATTTCCGTCTTGCGCTGGAACGTGTCCGCCTGGCCTTTCTCATCGAATGCCATCACGACCGATGCCGCGCCGTATCGGCGGATCAGTTTCGCGTGATGCCGGAACGCATCTTCGCCTTCCTTCAGCGAGATCGAGTTGACGATCGCCTTGCCCTGCACGCACTTCAGGCCCGCTTCGATCACTTCCCATTTCGACGAGTCGATCATGATCGGCACGCGCGCGATGTCGGGCTCCGATGCGATCAGATTCAGAAAGCGCACCATCGCGGCTTTCGAATCGAGCATGGCTTCGTCCATGTTGATGTCGATGACCTGCGCGCCGTTTTCGACCTGCTGCCGCGCGACGGCGAGCGCTTCGTCGAACTGGCCGTTCAGGACCATGCGCGCGAACGCCTTCGATCCGGTCACGTTCGTGCGCTCGCCGACGTTGATGAAGAGTGAGTTGTCGGTGACGTTGAACGGTTCGAGGCCGGAGAGACGCATCGTGTGATCGGTCATGTCTGTTATCTCTTGTTCGATGTCAGGCTGCATCGCGATATTGCGAGGGGAAGGCGCGCGGCTTCACTTCAGCGAGCGCTTTCGCGATCTCCGCGATGTGCTCCGGCGTCGTGCCGCAGCACCCGCCCGCGACATTCACGAGGCCCGCCGTTGCGAATTCCTTCAGCAATCCCGATGTCACGTCCGGTGTTTCATCGAATCCGGTGTCGCTCATCGGATTCGGCAGGCCCGCGTTCGGATAGCAGGACACGTAGGTGTCGCACAGCTTCGCCAGTTCGGCGATGTACGGGCGCATCAGCGCCGCGCCGAGCGCGCAGTTCAGGCCGAACGTGAGCGGCTTCGCGTGACGCAGCGAGTTCCAGAACGCTTCCACCGTCTGCCCGGACAGAATGCGGCCCGATGCATCGGTGACGGTGCCCGAGATCATGATCGGCACCAGCTCGCCGGTATCGTCGAAGAGTTGATCTAGCGCGAACAAGGCCGCTTTCGCGTTCAACGTGTCGAAGATCGTTTCGACGAGAAACAGATCGACGCCCGCATCGAGCAGCGCCTTGGCCTGTTCGTAGTACGCGTCGCGCAGCTCGTCGAACGTGACGTTGCGCGCGCCCGGGTCGTTCACGTCGGGTGAGATGCTCGCGGTCTTGGGCGTCGGTCCGATCGCGCCCGCGACGAAGCGCGGCTTGGCCGGCGTCGAATACTTGTTGCAGGCTTCGCGCGCGAGCTTCGCCGACTCGATGTTCATCTCCGCGGCAAGGTCTTCCATGCCGTAATCGGCCTGCGCGACGCGCGTGGCGCCGAAGGTGTTCGTCTCGACGATGTCGGCGCCCGCCGCCAGATACTGCTCGTGAATCTCGCGGATGACCTGCGGCTGCGTGATCGACAGCAACTCGTTGTTGCCCTTGATGTCGCGGCCGTAGTCCTTGAAGCGCTCGCCGCGATACGCGGCTTCGTCGAGCTTGTAGCGTTGGATCATCGTGCCCATCGCGCCGTCGAGGATCAGGATGCGTTTCTGCAGCAGCGCGGGCAGCGCGGCGCCGCGCGTATAGGCGCGCGCAGGGGCTTTCGGAAGGGCGTTCTGGGTCATGACGGACGAGGCCTGCACCAAGTGTGAAATAGCCTGACATTGTAGCCGCAGCGCGGAGCGCTCGCCTCCGGGCGGCGGGCGCGCATCGGCGTGAAGCCGCCGAAAAAAACCCCGCCGTTTGCAGGGCGGGGTCTTCGGGGGATGGCGAGTGTCGCCTTAACCGCAGGGCCGTGCGGCGGCGGGCGCGGACAGTAGCGAGCCGCCCGCACGTGCATGCATCAGTGAAGCACGACGGGCTGGTTCATCAAGATGTCGAACTGGCCGAGAAATTCGTCGACATCTTCGAGCGACGGCTCTTCCGCGATCAGTTGCTGCACGTGCTCGCGAAACTTCGCGGCGAGCTCGCCGTCGATGAAAATTTCCCGCTGCGTGTTCTTGTCCACGATCTCATAGCCGCCCGCCTTCATGGCGAGATGGTTGTCCTGCGGTGGAAACTCGACTACGCAATAGTTAGGGCTGTTGTAGATCATTTGCATGGCGACACTCCTTATTCCTTGTTTGCTCCGTGGCAATCCTGACGCTTAAGTGGAGCGACTGGGTTGGAATTCAAGGGGTGGCCTCGATGTGATGCCCGCTGTATCGAGGCTTTCTTTTGCAGCAAAAAACAGAAGAACTACGTGGAATCGCGCATAAAACCCGCCAGTATTGCGGAAAAGCGTTGCGATTCCTCCACGGGTGAAAGGTGCGCCGCATTGAGAAGTTCGAATCGCGCGCCGGGCACCATGTCTGCGACAACTTTTGAAGCAGCATGCGGCGTGCCAACGTCATGCTCACCTGCAACGACGAGCGTGCGCTTCCTCACGGACGCGAGTTTGTCTCGCGCATCGAAACGGCCGACCGCTTCCGCGGCGCGTGCGAATCCTTCGGCGGGCGTGCCGGCGATCGTATCCGCGATTTGTTCGATCACTTCGGGGTGCGCCTTGCGGAATTCAGGCGTGAACCAGCGGTCGAGCGTCGCTTCCACGATACTCGCTGTGCCGCTTTCGCGCACGGAGGCTGCCCGTTGCGCGAATGTCGGACGCGCATCCTCGGAAATAAAGGCCGGCGCGCCCACGACCGTCAGCGATTCCACTTTGTCCGCATGGTTGATCGCGAACTTCTGCGCCACCATTGCGCCGATCGACAGCCCGACGACATGCGCCGCCGGCGCGCCTAGCCTGTCGAGCAGAACCGCGAGATCGTCGGCGAGGTCGTCGATCGTGAACGGATCCGGGGGGCCCGCGGGGGGGGGGGGGGGGGGGGGGGGCGGGCGCGGGGGGGGGGGGGGGGGCGGGGGGGGGGCGGGGGGGGGGGGGGGGTGGGGGGGGGGGGGGGCGGGGGGGTGCGGCGCGGGCGCGGCCGGT
>NZ_JALQDH010000004.1:0-106294 GCF_023631365.1 Caballeronia sp. INML2
CCTGAGCGCCGCTCGACAGCCCGACGACAGGCGCCGCCGGCGCGCCTAGCCTCTCGAGCAGAACCGCGCGATCGTCGGCGAGGTCGTCGATCGGGAACGGACCCCGCGACCCGGCCGTGGCGCCGTGGCCGCGCAAGTCATAGCGCAGGACAGTAAAGTCGTTGCGGAAGTAGCCGGCCATCTGATCCCAGACGGAGAGGTCGCCGGCAAGCTGATGGATGAAGACGAGCCAGGGACCGCCGCCTTCGTTGTCGAGAACATAGCGTGTGTCGATGCCATTGATCGTCAGCTGCATATCGGTTCCGTAAGAGTGCGGTTTGCGATGCTGTTACCGAAGCAAAGCACTGCGCTTCGGCCGTGAACCCGTGTCACGCAGTGTGACGGCCGCGTTACGGTTTGTCCGGCTGGGACGTCGCAGGCGGGGCGGGCGCGGTTTCCTCAGACGCATCTTGCGTGCCCGAGGTGACACCTTGTCCTGCCGACGAAGGCATGCTGAGGCTGCCGGCCCAGAGCAGCTCGATCTGCATTCCGTTCGGTTCGGTTTGCAGAATCCGCACGGGCAGCCAGCCGATCGACGGCGCGAGCCAGATGTCGAGCTTACGGCGGTCGCCTTCCTTGCGGGGCAGACGCGTGAAATGGCGGGCGCTCGTAAAGCCGCCGCGCGCCTGCACGGTTTCATCGCCGACGGTTTCTATCGGCCAGATCTCGTTGCTGTCGTTGTCCGCGACGCTGAATTGCCGCGTGACGCCCGGCTTGTATGTGTCCGGCGCGCCGCGCACGAGACTCGCCAGCTGCATGACGACGCTGAAGCGGTCCTGGGCGCCATCCGCGAGCGGCTGACTCTGCGGCGTCTTCGTATAGACGATCTGCTTCGCCTCGCGATTGAAGATGGCGACGTCGGCGGCGCGGCGGCCGCGCTGTTCCGAATACTGTTCCGGCGCAATGCCGAAGCCGTCGATATGACCCTTGCTCGAATACACATATGGACCGACGAAAGGCAACGGGATCGACACGACCATTTCGTAATGCTGGCCGTCGTTGATCCAGTGGATCGTGCCGGTCTGGTTCATCATGCCGTTCACGAGCGTGTCGTAACGCAACTCGCCCGAGGGCGGAACGCTGAGCTTGTCGCCGGAGACGGCGGCGGGTTGCGCCGCGGGCGATGGCGATGGCGCTTGCGCCTGTGCTTGCGCTTGCGCGGGCGCCGACGCCGACGCCGCCACGCCTGCGTCCGCCGCCGGCGCGTCCGGCTGAGGCGTCGCCGCGGTCAACACCGGAGCGGGAGCGGGCGCCGCTGTGGGCGCGGGGGCGGCTGGCTTGCGCGGCGTCGGAGTGGGCACGCGATCGGCCGGTTTGGGCGGCTGCGGCTGCGGCGCGGGCGGCGCAATCGGCTTGGGCGTCAGCAATTCGACCTGTACGGGCGGCGCCTCCGGCGGCACATTCGTCGGCTGCCGATTGTGCTCGATCCACCGCATCGCGCTCCAGTGCAGGCCCGCGACGATCAGTACGACCAGCACCCAGCGCCCACAGCGGCGCGGAATGGCGGAATCGAAAACAGCGTGGGGCGGCTCGCCCGACGCGGGGCGAGGACGGCGGAATTGAAACAGTGACATCGTGGAGGCGTGAAAGGGAGCAGTGCGGGCCAGGCGAAACGCGTAAGACACGCGCAATGAAAGCGATGTTCCTTACCGCATCGACGGGCGCGGTCAGCGCTCGCCCGCTTTATATCCCAATTCGTACGACAGGCCGCGCGCGCATTCTCGCAGGGCGGAATCGATTTCGCCGCCCCAACGCGTATCGAAGGTGCCTTCGTGACCGAGCGCGATAAGCCCGAGCGCGAGCTCGCCGGTCGAGTCGAAGACCGGCGTGCAGAACGCGTGGATCGTCGGCAGCAGCATGCCTTCGACGCGCGCCGCGCCGTGCTCGCGCACCTCGGCGAGAAGCGGCTCGACGTCGGCCATCGTCTGCTTCATGGCGGCGAGTTCGCGGTCGAGCATCGGTTGTGTCTTGCTGCGCGGCAGATAGGCGGCGAAAAGCAGGCCGGTCGCGGACGAGAGCAGCGGCATCACGTCGCCGAGCTTGAGCGACGCCTTCGCCGGATGACTCGATTCCATCCAGTGCACGACCGTCGGTCCCTGATTGCCCCACACGGCAATGCCGACCGTCTGATCGAGCCGGTCGCGCATCTGCGCGAGCGCGATGCGCGCGAGCCTCACGCCGTCGACGCGCGCGAGCCGCGCCAGTCCCATCTGCAACGCGAATCCGCCGAGTTCGTAGCGCCCCGACACCGGATCCTGCGACGCCACGCCAAGCCGCAGGAAACTCACGAGATAGCGATGCGCCTTCGCCGGGCTCATGCCCGCGCGCTGCGCGAGATCGCGCAGCATCATCGCGCGCGGCTCGTTGGTGAGCACGTCGAGCAGCCGGAAGCCGACTTCGATCGATTGAATGCCGGAGCGCGTTTTCTCCTCGGTGGCGTCGAGGTGGTCTTCGTCGTCGGGAAGAGCGGATTGGGTCGATTGCATGAAGCGCGAAATCACAGCCAGGGGATTCACCATCGTAAAATAGATTTCCCTTAACGTCATCTCAAGTCAACGACTCCCGCTCTATGAAACTTGCCACGCTGAAGGACGGCACGCGCGACGGCCAACTGATCGTCGTCTCGCGCGAGCTGCGCACGGCGGCCATCGCCGATGAAATCGTTTCGACGCTGCAACGCGCGCTCGACGACTGGACCTTCTACGCGCCGCAACTCATGGACGTCTACGAGGCGCTGAACGCCGGCCGCGCGCGCAACACGTTTCAGTTCGATCCGAAAGCCTGCATGGCGCCGCTGCCGCGTGCGTTCCAGTGGGCGGACGGCTCGGCGTACGTGAATCACGTGGAGCTCGTGCGCCGCGCGCGCAACGCGGAAATGCCGCCCGAATTCTGGACCGATCCGCTCATGTACCAGGGCGGCAGCGATGATTTCATCGGCCCGACGGACGACATCGTGTGCGCGACCGAATCGTATGGCATCGACTTCGAGGCGGAAGTCGCCGTCATCACGTCCGATGTCCACATGGCCGCGATGCCCGACGAAGCGCTCCGCAGCGTGCGTCTGCTGATGCTCGTGAACGACGTGTCGCTGCGCAATCTCATTCCCGCGGAACTCGCGAAGGGCTTCGGCTTCTTCCAGAGCAAGCCCGCGACCGCGTTCTCGCCCGTCGCCGTGACGCCCGACGAGCTCGGCGACGGGTGGCGCGATGGGCGGGTGCATCGGCCGATGATCGTGCACTGGAACGGCAAAAAGGTCGGCCAGCCGGATTGCGGCACGGACATGGTGTTCCACTTCGGGCAACTGATCGCGCACGCGGCGAAGACGCGCAACCTGCGCGCGGGCTCGATCGTCGGCTCGGGCACGATCTCGAACAAGGACGCGAAGCGCGGCTACTGCTGCATCGCCGAGAAGCGGTGTCTCGAAACCATCGAGCACGGCGCGCCGCAGACGGACTTTATGAAGTTCGGCGACAGCGTGAAGATCGAGATGTTCGACGAAAGCGGCAAGTCGATCTTCGGCGCGATCGATCAGGCGATCGTCCCGCCCGGGCACTGAATCCACGCATCGCAACGGGTTTCGCCCGATGCGATGCGCGCAAGCCTCGCCTTACACTTTGCCGGCTGCATGTGCGCGGCAGAAGAACTATCAAAAAAAGGAGACTCGGATGGCGGCAGGCAAGTGGAAATTTCTGGCGGGCGCGGCGCTCACGGTCGCCGCAACGACAGCGGCATTCGCGCAAACGGCGCAGCACGTGAAGATCGGCCTCGTGTTGTCGCTCACGGGGCCGGCCGCGTCGCTCGGCATTCCCGCGCGTGACACCGTCGCGCTGCTGCCGAAAGAGATGGGCGGCAAGCCGGTCGATTACATCGTGCTCGACGATGCTTCCGACACCACGCAAGCCGTTCAGTCGACCAAGAAGCTCATCAGCGAGGATCAGGTCGATGCGATCATCGGCTCGTCGATCACGCCGAACTCGCTCGCGATGATCGATGTCGTCGCGCAAGGGCAGACGCCGATGATCTCGCTCGCGTCGTCGTCGAAGATCATCGAGCCTGTCGACGACAAGCGCCGCTGGGTGTTCAAGACACCGCAAACCGACGCGATGATGGCCTCCGCGATCGCCGAACACGCGAGCAATCACGGCGTGAAGACGCTCGCGTACATCGGACAGGCGGACGCGCTCGGCGAGACCTTCTACGCCGAAGTCGCGAAGTTCGCGCAATTGCACAAGATCGAAGTGGTCGCGAACGAGCGCTTCAACCGCACCGATCCGAGCGTGACCGGGCAAATCCTCAAGATTCTCGCGGCGAAGCCGGATGCGGTGGTCGTCGGCGCGGCCGGCACGCCCGCCGCGTTGCCGCCGAAGACCCTCGCGCAGCGCGGCTACAAAGGCAAGGTCTATCACAATCACGGCGTGGGCAATCGCGACTTCCTGCGCGTGTGCGGCGCGGACTGCAACGGCACGTTCCTGCCCGCGAGCCCGGTGCTCGTCGCCGCGCAGTTGCCCGACGATCATCCGGCCAAGCGCCTCGCGCTCGAATACATCAAACTGTACGAAGCGAAGCAGGGCGCGGGCACGGTATCGGCGTTCGGCTCGTATGCGTGGGACGCGGGCATGCTGCTCAATCGCGCGGTGCCGATCGCCCTGAAGGCGGGCGCGCCGGGCACGCCGGCATTCCGTGGCGCGTTGCGCGATGCGCTCGAAGGCACGAAGAATTTCTCCGATACCAACGGGCAGGCCAACATGACGCCCAACGATCACATCGGCCTCGATCAGCGCGCGCGCGTGATGGTCGAGATCCGCGACGGCAAGTGGATCTATCAGCCGCGCTAACTCTCGATTGAACAGAACCATGAGCGATCTCTCCTTCTACGCGAGCTACAAGTCGCTGGAGTTGCGCCGCCGTCCGCACGGCGTGCTCGAAGTGGTGATGCCCGGCGCGGGCGCGAACAAGAGCGGCCTGTCTACCGCCGACGCCAACATGCATCGTGAGCTGGCGGATATCTGGCGCGACATCGATCGCGATCCCGAAACACGCGTCGCGCTGATCCGCGGCGAAGGCAAGGGCTTTTCGGCGGGCGGCGATCTCGGGCTCGTCGAGGAGATGGCGAACGACTTCGATGTGCGCGCGCGCGTATGGCGCGAGGCGCGCGATCTCGTCTATAACGTGATCAACTGCGGCAAGCCGATCGTCTCCGCGATGCATGGCCCCGCGGTCGGCGCGGGACTGGTCGCGGGCCTGCTCGCGGATATCTCGATCGCGACGAAGTCGGCGCGCATCATCGACGGGCACACGCGCCTCGGCGTCGCAGCGGGCGATCACGCGGCGATCGTCTGGCCGCTGCTGTGCGGCATGGCGAAGGCCAAGTACTATCTGCTGCTATGCGAGCCGGTGAGCGGCGAGGAAGCGGAGCGCATCGGTCTGGTGTCGCTCGCCGTCGACGAGAACGAACTGATGCCGAAGGCGATCGAGGTGGCGAATCGTCTTGCACAAGGCTCGCAAACCGCGATCCGCTGGACCAAGTACGCGCTGAACAACTGGCTGCGCTCGGCGGGGCCGACCTTCGATGCGTCGCTCGCGCTCGAATTCATGGGTTTCGCGGGGCCGGACGTCCACGAAGGCATGCGCTCGCTGCGCGAGCGGCGCGCGCCGGACTTTCCGGGCGGCGCGCCGTTCTGAGCTACGCGAATCTCACACGCACGAAAACAAGGAGAGTCGAATGACCGATAACACTGGCGGCACGCCGCCCTACACGATTCCCGGTTTTCCCGGATTCGGCCAGGCCGACATGATGGGCAAGATGTGGGAACTGATGCGCCTGAATCCGTTCGCCGCCGCGATGCCGGGCGGCGGGCAGGGCGTGGGTCCTTCCCTCTCGATGATGTCCGACATGCTCGCGCCGCTCACGAACATCGAAGAACTCGACAAGCGCGTGACGGACATGCGCGCCGTCGAGCACTGGCTGAAGCTTAATCTCAATATGCTGCAATCGGCGATTCAGGCGCTCGAAGTGCAGCGCGCGACGCTCGCGACGCTGCGCGCGTTCGGGGCGTTTGCGCAGTCGTCTGTCGAGGGTGCGCAAAGCGCGGCCACCGAGAATGCGAAGGCCGCGACCGCAGGCTGGCCGATGAGCGGCGCGGCCAAAGCGGACGCGCCGAAACAGGAGCCCGTGCGCGAAGCGCCGGCGAGCGGAACATCGGCGCAAGGCGAGACGGCGGCGGGCGACGCGTCCGCACCGCCGCCCGGCTTCGACCCTGCCGGCTGGTGGAACGTGCTGCAATCACAGTTCAATCAACTGGCGCATCTCGCCATGCTGCAGCCGGGCATGACTGGCCCGCTGAACCCGACGGGCGAATCGGGCGAGCAGCCCGCCGCAGACGAGACCGACGCCGGGCAGCCGGCGCACGGCGACGCGGATAAATCCGAGGCCGCCGCGAAAAAAGCGCCCGCTCGCAAGGCTGCGCCGCGCAAGAAGCCCGTCTGAGTTCGCGTCTACTGGCGCTCCCGTTCTGATCCCATGCCGGCGGCGCGCAATGCGCCGCCAGTTCCTTCGATGCGCAACGTTGCATCGAACCGCGTCTCGCGCCATTGCTTCGTCTACGTGCCGAAATGTATTTCAGCCCCGACGAGCGTCTCGATTTTGTCTATGATGAAACATCGACGTCGATAGGACTTGTCCACCTTTAATACCGGGCACGTAATCTGCATCGAACGCGACGTGTGGTTTCGAAACGATTTGTCCATGACGAACTCATCAGAACAAGACTTCGATTCAGAGCCGGTTTCCGATGGCGCCGACGCGCCGGAACCCGACCCGCCGCGCACTGCGGCGACGGGCGTCACGGGAATCGGCATTGGCGCAATCGCTCAGGAGATTGGTCTGACGAAGGACACGCTGCGTGTCTGGGAGCGCCGTTACGGCTTTCCGCAGCCGATGCGGTCGCCCGGCGGCGAGCGGCTCTATCCGCAGGAGCAGGTGACGAAGCTGCGGCTCGTGAAGCGCCTGCTCGACGCGGGGCACCGGCCGAGCAAGGTGCTCGGGCAATCCATCGATTTATTGCAGCAGCTGGCCGAGAGTTCGGGCGTCGGGCAGGACGCGCCGGACGCCGAGCTGGATCATCTGATCGCGCTGTTGCGTACGAGCGCTTACGACGAGTTCCGCTTCGTGCTTCTCAAACGCGCGACGCGCGACGGGCTCGAGCGTTTCGTGCTGGATGTCGCGGCGCCGTTGTCGGCGCGGATCGGCAATGCGTGGGCGGCGGGCACCTTGCAGGTCTATCACGAGCATCTGTTCAGCGAAGCGATCCAGTCGGCGATGCGCACGCTGTTGCGTCCGCTCTCCGACGCCGTGCGCGGGCGCGGCGGCCGTCCGCGCGTACTGCTCACGACGCTCTCCGGCGAGGGCCACGGCCTCGGCATCCTGATGGCCGAAGCGATGTTCACGCTCTCCGAGTGCGATTGTGTCCAGCTCGGCCTGCAGACGCCGTTGCACGATATCGTCAATGCAGTAGCGGCGCATGACGTCGATATCGTTGCGCTGTCGTTTACCGCGGTGCTGCCGGCGCAGTCCATCGCGAACGGCCTCACCGACCTGCGCAACCTGCTTCCGCCGCATGTGCGCATCTGGGTCGGCGGAAGCAGCCCGGCGCTGCGTCGCAAGCTCGACGATGGCGTGCAACACGTCGCAGGGTTGACCCCGATCGATGAAACTGTCGCGCAATGGCGTGAATCGACCGTGCTAAGATGAAAAACGCTCGCCGCGGCGAGCTTTAAGCGCGGAGTTCGCGTGGCATGCGCGTCGCTGTCATGTGAGCACGTCATACTGGCCGGCCCGCACGGTTTCGGCGGCAGGATCGCGCCACTTGAAGATACCCCAGGCACAGGTTTCGCTCCTCACCCACGGTAGAACAAGACGCACAACAGCAACATCTGCACGGGGAAGTGCAGTGTTTCGCAGGGCGCGAGCGTCCCGCAGCGCCAAATTTGCGCGCTCGTTGTCGCTTTTCGGCTTTGGCCGACCGAATCCCGCGTAAAATTGAAAGCTTGGCTGCTTGCGTGCAAGCTTTTCGCGCAACTCAGCCAAAGTCAATACAGATATAACGTCGCATAAGTGGCATCAGGGGTGGACAATGAACACCATGCTTTATCCGGAACTTTATAAATCGCTGGAATCCGTCCGCTGGGATATGGAGAAGGACATTCCTTGGGACAAATTCGATGCGTCCCTGCTCACCGACGAGCAGGCCAGGACGATCAAGATGAACGCGATCACTGAATGGTCCGCTCTCCCCGCAACGGAAATGTTCCTGCGTGACAACCACGATGACAGCGACTTCTCCGCTTTCATGAGCGTGTGGTTCTTCGAGGAACAGAAGCACTCGCTGGTACTGATGGAGTATCTGCGGCGCTTCAAGCCCGACATGGTGCCGACCGAAGAGGAACTGCACGCGGTGCGCTTCGAATTCGACCCGGCGCCGCCGCTTGAAACCTTGATGCTGCATTTCTGCGGTGAAATCCGTCTGAACCACTGGTATCGCCGCGCGGCCGAATGGCACACGGAACCGGTCATCAAGCACATCTACGAAACCATTTCGCGCGATGAAGCCCGCCACGGCGGTGCGTATCTGCGCTACATGAAAAAGGCGCTCGCGAATGCGGGCGACACCGCGCGCGCCGCGTTCGCGAAGATCGGCGTGCTGATGGCCTCCGCGCGCCGCACGGAAAAGCCGCTGCATCCGACCAATCTGCATGTGAATCAGGCGCTCTTCCCGCGCGATACCGTGCAGTCGCGCCTGCCCGACCCGGAATGGCTCGAGCGCTGGCTCGACGACCAGATCCGCTTCGACGACAGCTGGGAGAAGAAGGTCGTCGAACGTATCTTGCACAACCTGTCGATTCTGTTCGAGCGTTCGTTTGCGACCGCACAGGAGCTGAATCGCTATCGCAAGGAAGTGACGCAGCGTCTGCAAGCCGCGTCGGGCGGGGCGGCCGAGCAACCGGCCTGAGCGTCAGGCCTCCACGCCTTGAAGACGAGACGGCCCGCCGGGTAGAACCGGCGGGCCGTTTGCATGTGTGTCCGCATCGATTCGAATTGCGTGCAAAGCGCCGTGGCACAATGCGCGCTTTCAGCACATCGCAACCCGCGCCGCCATGCCCGCCATTTTCGAACGCAAGATCACCACGCGCGAAGCGCTCGCCGCGCGCCGTCCGGCCCTTACCGGTCCCGTCGTCTTCACCAATGGGGTCTTCGACATTCTTCATCGCGGTCACGTGACCTATCTCGCCGACGCGAAAGCGCTCGGCGCGACGCTCATTGTCGGCGTGAACAGCGATGCCTCCGTGCGCACGCTCGGCAAGGGCGACGATCGCCCGATCAATCGCGAGGACGATCGCATGGCGCTGCTCGCGGCGCTGGAGAGCGTCGACTGGGTCGTAAAGTTCGAAGAATCGACGCCGCTGGAACTCATCGGCGCCTTGCGCCCGGACGTGCTCGTGAAAGGCGGCGACTACGACATGGACAAGCTGGCGGAATCGGCGCTCGTGCGCGGCTGGGGCGGCAAGGCGCTCGCCATCGCGTTCGAGCACGATCGATCGACGACCGCGCTGCTCAAAAAGGTCCGCGCGCAGTCCTGATTCGCGCTCGCGATTTCATTGCCCGAGCGGCGCGGCCTGCACGTTGGCGGCAGGCGCCGGTCCGCCGACACGCGGCTGATCGAACGCTTCCTCGGGCCCGAGCGGGCGCGTCGCGAGCGCTTCGGGATGGACCTGCTGCAACAGATGATGCGGCTCGCGCGCGCCCGCGGCGGGAAGCGGGCCGAACATGCCGCGCATGACCGCGAACATCAGCAAGTTGGCGAGAATCAGAAGGGCGATCAGCCAGCGCAGCATTCTTTGCTCCGTCCGTCAGTCAAATCAGTTAATCAGGATGAATGCCGCGCCGTCGCGTCGCGCGCAATGAGCGCGAGCCCGGACAGCACGAGGGAATCGTGGCGCGTATGCGGCACGTCGAGCGCGCCCGCGATTTCATTTGCGGCGCCGCCGCCGAGCACCAACCGGACGTCAGCTTGCCAGTCCGCTTTCAGGTCATGCCACGCGCGCTCGATGAGCGACGCCTGCGCGAGCAGGCAGCCGGCCGAAAGCGCGGCGGCGGTATCGGTGGCGAAGAGACTGCGCGTCTGATTCAGCGCCTCGCGCGCCGATGCGGCGTCGAGCGTCGGCAATTGCGCGGTGTGGCTGCCGAGCGATTCCATCATCAGCGACCAGCCGGGCGCGATCAGGCCGCCCGTGAAGACGCCGTCGGCGCGTAATGCTTCGAGCGTCGTCGCGGTGCCGAAGGTCGCGACGAGCAGATGCTCGCCGGGATACGCGGCGCGCGCGGCGATCATGCCGGCCCAGCGATCGCTGCCGAGACGCGTCGGGTCGGCGTAACTGTTGATCACGCCGCACTGCTCGGCGCGCGCGCGCACGACGGTGCGCGGCAGCGTCGGCCAGCGCGCGTCGATCAAACGTTGCATGCGGTTCTGCACCGGCATGCCCGCGACGTTCGAAATCCATGCGCTCGCCGGCGTCGGCAACTCGGACCATTCGCCGAGCGCGGCGTCATCGGCGACGGTCGAATGATGCGCGTGCTCGAAGGCGCCGGTCGTCAGCGACGCGCCGGTTTCATCGACGAGCGACCACTTGATGCGGCTGTTGCCCGCGTCGATGAGCAGATACGGCGCTTCGCTCACGGACGCTCCCTCGCGAGGCGCAGCGTGAGTTCGCCGGTCGTGACGGTGCGCGGGCCCTCGGGCGCGTCGATCAGCAACTGGCCGCTCTCGTCGACGCCCGATGCGATCCCGCGCGTCACTTCCATGCCTTGATCGATCAGCACGACCTCGCGCCCGGCCCACGCGTGCGCGTCGAGCCAGCGCTGGCGAAACGGCCTGAAGCCTTCGGCTTCGAAACGCGGCAGCGCCGCGTCGAGCGCGTTGAGGAGCGCGGCGAGGGTGTCGGTGAGATTGGCGTCGGGCCATGCGCGCGCGAGCGTGGCGGGCGCGGTGCCGGGCGCGGACTGCGAGGCCTTGCGATTCGCATCGTCGACCTGGGCGGCGAGCTGTTCCGCGCCATGCAGGTTCAAGCCGATGCCGATCACGACCGCCGTCGCGTCCGGCGTGTTCCACGCGGTTTCGATCAGGATGCCGGCGAGCTTCCCGTCGTCGAGCAGGACGTCGTTCGGCCATTTCAGCGCGGGCCGTGCGGAAGGCGAAAGCGGCAGATGCGCAAGCGCATCGAGCACCGCGACGCCGATGGCGAGACTCAGCCCCGACAGCCCTTCGATCGGCCGCTTCAGCACGCAGCCGACCGACATCAACAGCGCATTGCCCGGTTCGGCGAGCCACGCGCGGCCGCGCCGTCCGCGTCCGGCGGTCTGCGAATACGCGACGCGAGCTATCGGCGCGGGCGTGCTGCCGCGACGCGACGCGCGCAAGCGCTCCATCAGGTCGGCGTTCGTCGAGCCCGTTTCGTCGACGATGTCGATGGTCCAGTCGCGGGCGGGCCGTTCGGCGAGCGTCGCGAGCCGGGTGCGGTCGATGCGCCAGGGCGCGTCGGGGGCGAAGGGAGTTGAGTTCATGGCGGATATTGTAGCGGCGCGATGGGCGTTTTTCGCCTGCTGCGGCGGCGTCCGCTCCGCGCGCCCGAACCTCGCCTCGTAACGTGCGGCGCCGGGTCCGGGCGCCTGCTGCGCGGGACCGCCCGCGAATTTGTCCGTTCGCCATGCGCGCCACCATCGCCGCGCCTCGATGGCACACTTCGCTACAATGTCCTCTCCCTTTCAACCGCGTCTCACCGCGCCATCGATCCTTGGACTTCGACACGCCGCCGCGCCTAAGAGTGGAAGCCGGCCAGCACGGCAAGGTGGTCCGGCTCTCGGGCCAGTGGACCGCGCTCGCGCTCGCCCGCGACCGCGCGAAGAGCGGCGTCACGCGGCGGCTGCGCGCCATCGGGCGTGAGGCGATCAGCCAGTGGGATCTGTTGTCCGTCGAGCGGCTCGATCACGTCGGCGGTCAGGCGCTGTGGCGTGTCTGGGGCCGCAGGATGCCTGCGACCGTCGCACTGTCGGATACCCAGCGCGAAATCTTCGAGCGCGTCGCGCTGCTCGATGCAGAGCGCGAGGAACCCGAGCCCGTCGATCGCGTCGATCCCGTCACGCGCCTCGGCCAGCTGATCTTCGGTTTCTTCGATCACCTCTACGACGGTCTCGCAATGTTCGGCGGCTTCATGCTCGATCTCGCCGGGCTCGTCCGGCGTCCGCAGCGCATTCCGTGGACGGAAATCTCGGCGAACATCTACAGCGCCGGCGCACAGGCGCTCGCGATCACCGCGCTCGTCGCGTTTCTGATCGGCATCGTGCTGAGCTATCTGTCCGCGCAGCAGTTGCAGGCGTTCGGCGCAAATCAGTACATCGTGAATATTCTCGGGCTGTCGGTGATCCGCGAGCTCGGACCGGTGCTCTCCGCGATTCTCGTCGCCGGGCGCTCGGGTTCGGCGATCACCGCGCAGATCGGCGTCATGCGCGTCACGGAGGAACTCGACGCGATGCAGGTCATGGGCATTCCCCACGGCCTGCGGCTCGTGCTGCCGCGCGTGGTCGCGCTCGGCGTCGCGATGCCGCTGCTCGTCATGTGGACCAACATCATTGCGTTGACGGGCGGCGCGCTCGCGGCGAAGCTCGTGCTGTCCATCGACATGAACTTCTTCATCCGCTCGCTGCCGTCGGTGGTGCCGATCGCCAATCTGTGGATCGGGCTCGGCAAGGGCGTCGTGTTCGGCATGCTGATCGCGCTCGCCGCGTGTCATTTCGGCTTCCGCATCAAGGCGAATTCGCAGAGTCTCGGCGAAGGCACGACGACGTCCGTCGTGACGTCGATCACCATCGTCATTCTCGCGGACGCCGTGTTCGCGATCCTGTTTCAGCACGTCGGACTCTGACCGCCATGTCGACCACGCTCGCCACCGCCGTTCGCCATCAGCCGCCGCCCGTCATCGCGGAGCCGGTGATCGAGGTGCGCGATGTCACCAAGCGCTACGGGCGCACGGTGATCCACGAGCATCTGAATCTGGATGTGCGGCGTGGCGAGATCGTTGCGCTCCTGGGCGGATCGGGCTCGGGCAAGACGACCCTCGTGCGGCAGATTCTCGGGCTGGAATCGCCGACATCGGGCACCATTCGCGTGCTCGGCGAGGAATGGGCGCGCATGGACGAAGAAACGGCGAAAATGCTGCGCACGCGCTCCGGCATGATGTTCCAGCAAGGCGCGCTGTTCTCGTCGCTGACTGTATACGACAACATCGCCCAGCCGTTTCGCGAGCTCGGCAAGATTCCCGAGGATCTGATCCGCGAATTCGTGATGCTGAAGCTCGAGATGGTCGGGCTGTCGTGCAAGCATGCGAGCAAGATGCCGTCGGCGCTGTCGGGCGGGATGGTGAAGCGCGTGGGCATCGCGCGGGCGATCGCGCTCGAACCCGAGCTGCTCTTTCTCGACGAACCGACCGCCGGCCTCGACCCGAAGGCATCCGACGAGTTCGTCGATCTGATCGCCACGCTGCATCGCGCGCTCGGGCTGACCGTCGTCATGGTCACGCACGATCTCGATACGATGGTCGCGCTCTCGACGCGCGTCGCCGTGCTCGCGGACCGGCGCGTGCTCGTCGCGGCGCCGGTGGAGGAGGCGTGCGCGGTGGATCATCCGTTCATTCGCGAGTATTTTCTCGGGCGGCGCGGGCGTCGCGCGCTGCAGGCGCTGCCGCCCGAGCGTCGCGCGAAACTGCCGCCGGCCGCGCTCGAGGACGCGCCGATCGCCGTCAACAAATAGCCGAACGACGCTCCACCGACGCCGCCGCGAAGTCAAAGGAATCTGCCGATGGAAAACAAATCACACGCGTTCTGGACCGGGCTCTTCACGATCGCCCTCGTGCTGGCCATCGCTTTCGCCGTGTTTTTCTTCAACGTGGATCGCACCGTGCGCGTGCCCTACGACCTGATCGCGCGCACCAACGTGACCGGCCTTTTCACGGACGCGTCCGTGCGTTATCGCGGTCTGGGCGTCGGCAAGGTGGAGTCGATCCGCTTCGACAAGGCGCATCCGGGGCAGATCCGAATCCGCATTCTCGTCGACAAGAACGCGCCGATGACGCATTCGACCTTCGCGACGCTCGGCTTTCAGGGCGTGACCGGCATCGCGTTCGTGCAGCTCGACGACACCGGCAATGATCCGAGTCCGCTTGCTTCGTCGCCGCAGCACGTCGCCGAAGTGCCGATGCGACCGGGTCTTTTCGAACAGTTGCAGCAGCGCGGCGACGTGATCCTGAAGAAGTTCGAGCGCCTGTCCGAAGACGCCGACAAGTTCCTCTCCGACGACGTGCGCAATCAGCTCATGGCCACGACGAAGAGCCTGCAGGGCGCGGCGGACAGCATCGCGACGCTTGCGGGGCAGGTGCAGCCGGTCACGGCGCAGTTGCCGCAGACGCTGAAGCAGATCAACACCACGCTCGCCTCGACCAACCAGCTCGTGCAGAACCTGAATCGTCCGGATGGCCCGTTCGTCATCAATCTGAACAAGGCGGGCAAGGCCGCCGAGGACGCGAGCGCCGCGCTAGCGGACATGAACGAGTCGCTGCGCTTCGTGACGGCGCGCGTCGGCTTCGAGGCGTTGCCGCGCTTCTATTCGTTCAGCGACGACGTGAGCGCGGCCGCGCGTTCGGTCGATCGCGCCGCCGACGCGTTCAGCACCAATCCGCGCAGCGTGCTCTTCGGCGCGCCGCAAAAGGAGCCGGGACCGGGCGAGCCGGGCTTCACGTGGCCCGCGAAAGCGGCGCATTGATCGAGAAAAACACATGGCAGACATCGACATGAAAGGAGCAGTCGCGGCGTTCGCGCTCGCTTGCGTCACCTTGCTCGCGGGCTGTGGATCGACGTCCACCGCGATGCCGAACGCGCATTACGACCTCGGCGCGCCGCCTGCGGCCGGCGCGACGGCCAACGCCTTGCCGACGCCGCCGGTGAAGGTGCTCGCGGTGGCCGCGCCGCGCAGCCTGGAAACCGATGCGTTCGCGTATCGCCTGAGCTACGTAGACGCCCAGCGCACGGGCAGCTATTCGGACAGCCA
Source organism: Caballeronia sp. INML2 (assembly GCF_023631365.1). Classification (NCBI taxonomy): domain Bacteria; kingdom Pseudomonadati; phylum Pseudomonadota; class Betaproteobacteria; order Burkholderiales; family Burkholderiaceae; genus Caballeronia; species Caballeronia sp. INML2. The sequence goes on from NZ_JALQDH010000004.1 coordinate 15,192, forward strand.
CTGGACGATGCCGCCCGCGCAGCTCCTCACGCAGCGTCTGCGCAACGCGCTCGCGGCGCGCGGCCCGATCCTGTCGGGCGCCGATCCGGTGCGCGCCGTGCCGCTGCTCGAAGTCGAGCTGACGAGCTTCGAACAGGTCTTCGACGCGCCCGAGCAAAGCCATGGCCTCGTGTCCGTGCGCGCGACGCTGACGCAGCAAGGCCGCGTGGTCGGACAGCGTAGTTTCGCCGCGAGCGCGCCTGCGCCGAGCGCCGATGCATCCGGCGGCGCGCGGGCGCTCGCGGCCGCATCGGACGATGTAATCGCGCAGCTTTCCGCGTGGCTCGCCGCACAACCCCTTTCCGCTTCGCGATGACCTTCTGTTGTTTCACCATCCGCCCAGCGCGGAGGCGTCCGGGCGGCTCATGACGATCAAGCAATGGCAGCGCCGCCCGTCGGCGTTTTCCCGGCAGGCGCTCGCCGCATACGCGGCGCTCGTGGTCTACGGTTCGCTCTATCCGTTCTCGGGCTGGCGCTCGCTGGGCCTGAGTCCGTTCGCGTATCTCGCCGATCCGCTGCCGCAGTATCTGACCGCCTTCGATGTCATCACGAACGTGCTCGGCTACATGCCGCTCGGCTCGCTGATCGTGCTCGCGCTCTATCCGCGCTTTCGCGGCACGCTCGCGGTGGGCGCGGCGCTCGCCGGCGGCGCGTTGCTGTCCGGCACGATGGAAGCCATTCAGACGTATTTGCCGACGCGCGTCGCCTCGAATCTCGATCTCGCCGCCAATGCGTTCGGCGCGCTCGTCGGCGGCGTGCTCATCGCGCCCGCGACGAGTGCGCTGCTCGACCGCGGCCTGCTGCGGCGCATCCGCTTCACGTGGTACGAGCGCGACGCGGCGTATGTCATCGGGCTGTCGGCGCTGTGGCCGTTCGCGGCGATGTTCCCCGCGCCGTATCTCTTCGGCGGCGGCGACCTGCCGCGCGTGCTATGGGACGAGCTCGACCCGTCGATGCAAGACGCGATCCTCGCGTGGACGCCTGCGCCATGGGACATCGAAAGCTGGCCCGACCGGTTGGGCGCGCTGCTCCCGGACGACGCCTGGGAAGCGCTGATCACGTCGACGAGCCTCTTTGCGGCGCTCGTGCTCGCGACGCTGCTCACGCGCAAGCGCGCGCCGCGCATCCGGCTGATGCTCAGCCTCGTCGCGATGACGCTCTTCGCGAAAGCGGGCGCGACTTTCCTGCAATCGCGCGCGGGCCTGACCTTCGACTGGGCGACGGACGGCGCGCTCGAAGGCATTGCCATCGCGGTGACGGCGGGCGTGCTGTCGGTGTCGCTGCCGCGCGGACTGCGCGCGGCGCTCGCGGGCGCCGCGCTCGTCGCCTCGCTCGCGCTCGTCAATCTGCTGCCGGTGAATCCGTATTTCGACATCGTGCTCGCCGACTGGCGGCAGGGACGCTACCTGCATTTCAACGGGCTCGCGCACTGGCTCGCGTGGGTCTGGCCGTATGCGGCGCTCGGCTGGCTCGCGTCCGCGGCCGAGCGCGCGTGGCTCGCGCGGCGTCGCGCGCGCAAGGCGAGCCGCCCGGCGTGACGCCCGGCGTGTCGCGGCGGGCACGAACATCGCTCGCTATAATCGACCGACACTCTCATCGCACCCCGCTCATGGATTCCTTCTACAAGTATCACGTGTTCTTTTGCCTGAATCAGCGCGACGCCGATGCGCCGCGCCCCAGTTGCGCGAACTGCAACGCACAGGCCATGCAGGAGCACGCGAAAAAACGCGTGAAGCAACTCGGCCTCGCGGGCGAAGGCAAAGTGCGCATCAACAAGGCCGGGTGTCTGGACCGCTGCGAGCTCGGGCCGGTCGTGGTCGTGTATCCGCAAGGCACGTGGTACACGTATGTCGATGAAACCGATATCGACGAAATCGTGGAGTCGCATCTGGCCAACGGAAAAATCGTCGAACGTCTTCTCATCGATCAACCGGCATGAACGCGCAAACCGAAAAATTTCTGATCGACGGGCCGGTCGGCAAGATCGAATGCGCGCTCGACCGTACCGATTCAGCGCCGCGCGGCATCGCGCTCGTCGCGCATCCGCATCCGCTCTTCGGCGGCACGATGGACAACAAGGTCGCGCAGACGCTCGCGCGCACTTTCGTTCAGCTCGGCTACACGACGTATCGCTCGAATTTTCGCGGCGTCGGCGCGACGGGCGGCGAGCATGACAACGGCATCGGCGAGCAGGACGATCTGCTCGCGCTGATCGACCACATGCGCGCGCAACCCGGGCAGGCCGACGTGCCGATCGTGCTCGCGGGCTTTTCATTCGGCACCTTCGTGCTGTCGCATGTCGCGAAGCGCATGCTCGAAGCGGGCAAGCAAATCGAGCGGATGGTGTTCGTCGGCACGGCCGCGAGCCGCTGGGAGGTCGCGCCAGTGCCGGACACCACCCTCGTGATCCACGGCGAAGTCGATGACACCGTGCCGATTCAATCCGTCTACGACTGGGCGCGGCCGCAGGAACTGCCGGTCGTCGTGATTCCGGGCGGCGAGCATTTCTTTCACCGCAAGCTGCATATTCTCAAGCGCGTGATCGTCGACGCGTGGCGCTGAGCACGCGCTCGACCCGCGAGCGGCGCAAGGCTTCTGAAGGGCTGTGCGCGCGCATCGTTTCCTGATCGGTAAAAGCGGCTAAGCGCAGCCTGAAAAACGTTAAAACGCGCGGCAGAAGGGCAGATTCAAAGGAAAACGGAAGCGGGCCACGCGTATAATGGCGCAGAATTTTTTCGCTGTTTCCGGCCGTGCGATGCTCCGACGAACTTGTCGCGGTCATCGAAACTCCGGCTTCCGAGAACCGTTTTCGCGTCCGTCTGTCGAACGAGCGCTTTTCGCCGCGGCGCCCCGTGCCGCTGTCCTGGCGATCAGCCCGACCGACAGCGACGGTCAGCCTGTTCAACCCGTGCTTCGCCGATCATCCGATCCCCGATCGTCCTCGTCGCAGCCTGCTTTTTCCGCCGATCGATCCTATGCGCTTTGTCCCTGCCGGCCTGTCTCTCCCTTCTGTTTCCATCGTTCAACATCGCGCCATCAAAGCCGCACTCGTGCTGCCGGCCGTGCTGGCCGCCGCGAGCGCCTTCGCGCAAGTGCCGCCGCCCGACGTGACCGCGCGCTCGTGGGTGCTCGTCGATGCCACCAGCAATCAGGTGCTCGCGTCGGGCAATCCCGATGAGCGCGTCGAGCCCGCATCGCTCACGAAGCTGATGACCGCGTATCTCGTCTTCGACGCGCTGAAGGCGAAGAAGATCAACATGGATCAGACCGTCATGCCGAGCGAGGCCGTGCGCCGCGTGCGCACGGACGAGTCGCGCATGTTCATCGAGGCGAACAAGCCGGTCACCGTGCACGATCTCGTCTACGGCATGATCGTGCAGTCGGGCAACGATGCGGCCATCGCGCTGGCCGAACTCGTCGGCGGCAGCGAAAGCAACTTCGTGCAGTTGATGAACGCGGCAGCGAAGCGCATCGGCATGACTCACACGAACTTCGCCGATGTGAACGGCATGCCCGATCCGCAGCACTACACGACCGCCGGCGATCTCGCCGTGCTGTCCACGCGCCTCGTGCGCGACTTCCCCGAGTACTACAGCATCTTCTCGGTGAAGGAATTCACGTACAACAAGATCAAGCAGCCGAACCGTAACCGCCTGCTGTGGCTCGATCCGACCGTCGATGGCCTCAAGACCGGCCACACGAAGGCCGCGGGCTATTGCCTGATCGCGACCGCGAAGCGCTCGCTCGTCGGCGTGCCCGATGCGAGCCGCCGTCTCGTCGCCGTGGTGATGGGCGAGCCCAAAGAGCACAACCGCGTGCAGGACAGCCTGAAGATGCTGAACTACGGCTACACCGCGTACGACGCACTGCGTCTGTACAAGGCGAATCAGGTGATCGAATCGCCGCGCGTGTACAAGGGCGCCGCGGACAACGTGCAGGCGGGCGTCACGACGGATCAGTACATCACCGTGCCGAAGGGTTTGGGCGAGAAGGTCAAGCCGACCGTCACGCACAACGATCTGATCGTCGCGCCTATCAAGAAAGGCCAGCAGATCGGAACCGTCAAGATGATGGCGGACGGCAAGGAGGTCGCGCAGTTCCCGCTCGTGGCGCTGCAGGACGTGCCGGAAGCGGGCATCTTCGGCCGCCTGTGGGATTCGGCGCTGCTCTGGTGGCAGAAGCGCAAATAATCGAAGTCAGCGAAGTTTGAGCGGCAGTTTTGAGAAAGGAGCGGTCCCGATGAGCCAAGCCGAAGTTTTCGATCCGACGGTTTATCTGAACGGTGAGTGGGGGCCGCTTTCCGAAGCGCGCATTCCCGTGCTCGACCGCGGGTTCATCTTCGGCGACGGCGTGTATGAAGTCGTGCCGCTCTACGGGCAAGCCGATGGCACGCGCCTGCCGTTCCGGCTCAAACAGCATCTCGCGCGGCTGAATCGCAGTCTCGGCAAGATCCGTATCGACAATCCGTTCGACGATGCCGGCTGGCGTGCGTTGATCGATCGCGCGATCAGCGAAAACGCCGGCAACGGCGACGCGCTCGTCTACATTCAGGTCACGCGCGGCGTCGCGAAGCGGCGCGGGCATGCATTTCCGGCCGGCCTCACGCCGACCGTGTTCGTCATGCTCGGCCAGCTCGTTTTTCCGAGCGTGGCGGATCGCGCACGCGGCGCGGTGGCCGTGACCGCCGAGGACAAGCGCTGGCTGCATTGCGACATCAAGTCGGTGTCGCTGCTCGGCAATGTGCTGATGGCGCAGCACGCCGCGGAAAACGACGCGCTCGAAACCATCCAGTTGCGCGATGGCTTGCTGACCGAAGGTTCGTCCTCGAATGTGTGGGTCGTGAAGCGCGGCACGCTGCTCGGCGCGCCGCGCGGACCGCGCATCCTGGAAGGCATCCGCTACGGGCTCATCGAGGAGCTGGCGAGCGAGGCGGGCATTCCATTCGAGGAGCGCGACATCACGGAAGCCGAATTGCGTTCGGCCGACGAAGTCATGATCAGCTCCGCGACGAAGGAAGTCATGCCGATCACGACGCTCGATGGAAAAAGCGTCGGCGACGGCCGTCCCGGTCCAATCTATGCTGCGCTGTACGACGCCTACCAGCGGGCCAAGGCGCGCGAGTTCGCGCACGAGGCCGCGCGAGCCAAGCCAGGCGCGAAGTAAAGGAGAACGCCATGTCTGCCAAGCCACAATCCACCGATCCAACAGATTCCGCCGCGCACAGCGCCGACGAACTGTTCGACTTTCCCTGCGACTTCCCGATCAAGGTAATGGGCAAGACGCATCCGGAATTCCACGACACGATCGTCAGCCTGCTCAAGGAGTTCGACCAGGATTTCGACGCCTCGCGTGTCGAGGCCCGTCCGTCGTCCGGCGGTAATTACACCGGTCTCACCTGCACCGTGCGTGCGCGGAATCGTCCGCATCTCGACGACATCTATCGCGCGCTCACCGGCCATCCGATGGTCAAGGTAGTGCTTTGAGCTTACTCGCCGGCGCGTCGCACACCGCCGGCGTGCGCTCGTAGAGCAGCCTGAACTGCTCGGCTTCCTCGAACACCCATTCCCTGAACGCCTGCACGCGCTTCGTCTGAAGGAGCGCCGTCGGACACACGAAGTAGTACTTCCACGGACTCGGGCCGTCTATGTTGAAGAGGCGCACGAGCCGTCCCGCGATGATCTCCTGCATCGCGAGCGATCGCCGCACGAGTGCGACGCCTTGTCCGTCGATGGCCGCCTGCAGCAGATTCGACGAATCTTCATACAGCACGCCGCGCTTCGGCTCCGGAAGATCCGTGAGGCCGGCCGCGTCGAACCACGGGCGCCACAATTCCTCATCCGACCGCAAGAGCGGCGTGGCCGCCAGATCGCCGGGCACGCGCGGCAACGCGCCGCCGCGAAAATTCGGCGAGCACGCGGGAAAGAACACCTCGTCCAGCAACTCCTCCGCGTGCAGACCCGCGTACTTGCCGTAGCCGAAACGGATGGCGACATCCACATCGTCGCGGTTGAAGTCGGTGAGCGCGTTCGTCGACAGCAATTCGAGATCGACTTCCGGATGTTTCTCGATAAACCGGCCGACGCGCGGCGTCAGCCACCGCGCCGAAAACGACGACAGCATCGACACGATCAGCCGCCGGTCGCGATCGCCCGAGCGGATGCGGCGCGTGGATTCGGCCAATGCGACCAAGGCCGCGCGCACCTCCGCGGCGTATTGCCTGCCCCGGTCGGTGAGACGCACGCGCTTGCCGTCGCGCGCGAAGAGCGACACGCCCAGTTCGGCCTCCAGCGCGCGGATCTGATGACTGACCGCGCCGTGCGTGACGAAAAGCTCGTCGGCGGCGCGGGAGAAGCTCTCGTGACGGGCGGCGGCCTCGAAGGCACGCAACGCGTTCAGGGCGGGAAGCTGTCGGAGGTCCATGTGGATCGTTGGCGTGGTCGTTGTCAATACAGCTCACATAGCGGTGAAAATTGATCGTTTTGTCTGATGCCTTGCCACGCCTAGGATTGTAGTCATCGAAACGTTCCTCTGGCGGAGTGGATCATGCGAGAAATATCAACAAGCGTCACCTTCGAAATCAAGCCCGGCGAAACCGTGCCGATGCGCATCGCGCGAGGCTCGCGTCTGACGGTCCACGGCACCGCCGTCTGGGCGACGCGCAGCAACGACATCGAAGACTACTGGCTCGTCCCCGGCGACCACCTCAAGCTGCGCGAACGCGAGCGGCTCTGGCTTTCCGTCGAAGGCGACCGTCCGGCGCACGTCGTCTTCACGATCCTGCCGCGCTGCGACGAGCGTGCGATGCACTGGCTTTCGACGCGCATCGAGCGTCTTGCCCAACGTCTTCGCGCCGGATGGCGCACCGTCTGAGCCAACTATTCGAATTTGCCATCGAAGGCATGCGAATTCACCATCGGCGGGCATGGGCCTATTTCGGTAAACTACCGGCACCATGTCCGCCACACCGCTCGCAGTCCCACAAGAAATTCACGACGCGCCCGACACCGTGCTCAGTTCCGGTGAGTTTCCGGTTGCGTTGCGCTGGCGCGGCCTCGAGCCGTACAGCCAGAGCTTCGACGCCATGCGGGCCTTCACCGACGCCCGCACGCCCGACACACCGGACGAAATCTGGCTCGTCGAGCATCCGCCGGTTTTCACGCTCGGTCTCGCGGGCGATCCGGCGCATCTTCTGCTCGCCGAAAGCGGTATTCCGCTTCTCAAGGTGGATCGCGGCGGACAGATTACCTATCACGGGCCGGGACAGATCGTCGCTTATCTGCTGATCGATTTGCGTCGCCGCAAACTCATGGTGCGCGAGCTGGTGCGGCGCATCGAAGAGGCCGTGATCGAAACCCTCGCGACGTATAATCTCGCGACCGACCGCAAGGCCGGCGCGCCCGGCATCTATGTCACGCGGCCATCGGCGCGGCAGGTCGAACATAATGCGAACGTTCGTTCGCATGAACGTCATGAAGGCGCGAAGATCGCCGCGCTCGGACTCAAGATTCGCAACGGCTGCAGTTATCACGGCGTGAGCCTCAATGTGAGCATGAACTTGCAGCCGTTCCTCGCAATCAACCCGTGTGGCTACGCGGGGCTCGAAACGGTCGACATGGCGACGCTCGGCGTCGTCGCCGACTGGCGCGACGTAGCTCTCGTGCTGGCCGTTCGGCTGGCACTTCAAATCGGCGGCCTCCCCGCAACTACCGCCGCAACAACCGGATCGACCGAATGACTGACGCAACCGCAAACCTGGCCGGCGATACCGCTGCTCCCGCCTACGACGCCACTGCCAAGCAAAAGGCCCAAGCGAAGACGTCGCGTATTCCGATCAAGGTCATCCCCATCGAGAAGCTGAAGAAGCCGGACTGGATCCGCGTGCGCACGGCGACGGGGAACTCACGCTTCAACGAGATCAAGCACATCCTGCGCGAGCACAACCTGCATACGGTGTGCGAGGAAGCGAGCTGCCCGAACATCGGCGAATGCTTCGGCAAAGGCACCGCGACGTTCATGATCATGGGCGACAAGTGCACGCGCCGCTGCCCGTTCTGCGACGTCGGTCACGGCCGCCCCGATCCGCTCGATGCGGACGAGCCGCTGAATCTCGCGCGCACCATCGGCGCGTTGAAGCTGAAGTACGTGGTGATCACGTCCGTCGATCGCGATGATCTGCGCGACGGCGGCGCGGCGCACTTCGTCGAGTGCATCAAACAGGTCCGCGAGCATTCGCCGGAGACGCGCATCGAGATTTTGACGCCGGACTTCCGCGGCCGTCTGGATCGTGCGATCGGCATCCTTACCGCCGCGCCGCCCGACGTGATGAACCACAACCTCGAAACGGTGCCGCGTCTCTACAAGGAAGCGCGTCCGGGTTCGGATTATCACCATTCGTTGAAGCTCCTCAAGGACTTCAAGGCGCTGCATCCGGAAGTCGCGACGAAATCGGGCCTGATGGTCGGCCTGGGCGAAACGGAAGAAGAAATTCTCCAGGTGATGCGCGATCTGCGCGCGCACGACGTGGACATGCTGACGATCGGCCAATACTTGCAGCCGTCGGAGCACCACCTGCCGGTGCGGGCTTACGTCCATCCGGATACGTTCAAGATGTACGAGGAAGAGGCGTACAAGATGGGCTTCACGCACGCGGCTGTCGGCGCGATGGTGCGGTCGAGCTATCACGCGGATTTGCAGGCGCACGGGGCGGGCGTGGTCTGAGCGCTTCTGGCTGACCGAAAAGAGAAACCCACGGGCGACCGTGGGTTTTTTCATGGCTGAACCGAAACCGCAGCCGTCCGGATCGCCGGACGTCCCTATTCCGGATTTCCAGAAACACAGATTCCGCATGATCGCTTCATAAAAAAGATCTAGATAAATCAAAGGTTTAAAAACAAGTAGAACTGGCATCGCCCTTGCGATATAGAGTGCACGGCCGATGAGCCGCCCATAAAAGTCAAGGAGACAACCGATGACCCCTCTCGCACCCAAACGCCCCTGAATCCGTCGACGAAGCGGCTATCGCTACGCGGCGCGTTTCGGCGTGCGCATCCCACAGTTTCATCCGCGCACCGGGAAAGCTTCCGCAGGTTCAAGCTCGCCGCTGGCCGTACTTCCGCCAATTGCTAGTCCTTGCCTGGAAACATCGTGAAAAAACCTATCTATAAAGTCCTGTACGTGCAGGTGATCGTCGCCATCATCATCGGCATCGCGCTCGGGCACTTCCAACCGAATCTCGCCACCGACATGAAGCCGCTCGGCGACGGGTTCATCAAGCTCATCAAGATGGTGATCGGGCCGATCATCTTCTGTACTGTCGTGACCGGCATTGCCGGCATGGAAGACATGAAGAAGGTCGGGCGCGTCGGCGGCAAGGCGCTCCTGTACTTCGAAGTCGTGTCCACGTTCGCGCTGATCCTCGGCCTCGCCGCGACGCACATCCTGAAGCCCGGCGTCGGCTTCAACGTCGATCCGGCCACGCTCGATCACAAGGCTGTCGATTCCTTCGCGACGAAGGCGCACGGCCAGAGCACGGTCGACTTCTTCATGCACATCATCCCGGACACGCTGGTGTCGGCGTTCGCGCAGGGCGAAATCCTCCAGATCCTGCTGATCGCGCTGCTGTTCGGCTCGGTGCTCGCGCATATCGGCGAGCGAGGCAAGGTCGTGACGAGTTTCATCGAGGGGTTGTCGAGCATCCTGTTCGGCATGGTCGGCATCATCACGAAGCTCGCGCCGATCGGTGCGTTCGGCGCGATGGCGTTCACCATCGGCAAGTACGGCATCGGTTCGCTGCTGCCGATGCTCAAGCTCGTCGGCACCTTCTATCTGACGTCGTTCATCTTCGTCGTCGTCGTGCTTGGCGCCATCGCGCGCATGGTCGGCTTCAACATCCTGAAGTTCATCGCGTACATCAAGGAAGAAATGCTGATCGTGCTCGGCACGTCGTCGTCGGAAGCGGCGCTCCCGCAACTGATGCTCAAGCTCGAAAAGCTCGGCTGCTCGCGCTCGGTCGTGGGTCTCGTCGTGCCGACCGGCTATTCGTTCAACCTCGACGGCACGAACATCTACATGACGATGGCTGTGCTGTTCATCGCCCAGGCAACCAACACCGACCTCTCGTGGGGCCAGCAACTGACGCTGCTCGCGGTGACGATGCTCACATCGAAGGGCGCGAGCGGCGTGACCGGCGCGGGCTTCATCACGCTGGCGGCGACGCTGGCCGTCGTGCCGACCATTCCGCTCGCGGGCATGGTGCTGATCCTCGGCATCGACCGCTTCATGTCGGAATGCCGCGCGCTGACGAACATCGTCGGTAACGGCGTGGCGACGGTCGTCGTGTCGGCGTGGGAGAAGGAACTCGACCGCAGCAAGCTGAAGGCGGCGTTGTCACGCGAGGTCGACGTGACCGATACGGAAGAAGTGAAGTCCGTCTAAGCAGCGCCGGCGACCCCTTCCGGACACGCGATCATGCAAGCGGCGAAGCCTCAGTCCGAGAGTGCTTCGCCGCAATCGCTTGCGGCGTCCGCAAAGCCTTATCCAGAAGGCGCCTATGCCACAATGACAGATCCTCACTCGCGGGAATCTGCTCACGTGACGCGCCGCATCCTCGTGTTCTTCGCGCTATGCGCCGCGCTCGTGGCGTGCTGCGCGCTCACGTGGCAGCTCGCGTGGCAAAGCGGCATCGACGAGCTCAGGCTCAATGCCGCCGCGCGCGTCGATCGCACGACGAACACGCTCAAGAGCACGCTCGACCGCTACGAATATCTGCCGTATCTGCTCTCGCGGCATCCTGTCGTGCAGAACGCGCTGGATCATCCCGATAAGGCCAATGTCGAGCGCGCGAACCGCTATCTCGAAGATCTCAACGCGCGCGCGCATGCCACAGTCACCTATCTGATCCGCTCGAACGGGATCAGCGTCGCCGCGAGTAACTGGAATGCGGCGGACAGCTTCGTCGGCGTGGACTATAACTTCCGGCCGTATTTCATCGATGCGATGAAGGGCGGCGTCGGCCGGTTCTTCGGCATCGGGACGATTTCCATCGAACCCGGCTATTACATTTCGCAGCCGGTGTACCGCGAAGGCACGCGCGAGGTCATCGGCGTTGCGGTCGTGAAGCTCAATCTGGAATGGCTGCAAGGCGCCGATGCGGCCGAGCCGCTCATCGTCACGGACGATCACGGCGTCATCTTTCTCTCGTCGGTGCCGGCGTGGAAATATCACACGGTGCGGCCGCTGCCGCAGAACATCGAGGCTTCGGTGTATGCGACGCGCCAGTACGCACAGCAGGCGATCACGCCATTGCCGATGACCGTCGTGAAGACCTTCAGCGACGGCGCGCAGATCGTGCGTGTCGGCGGCGGGCGCAACGCGCCGGCGTTTCTCGCGACGCATCGTTCCATCGGCGAGCCCGACTGGCAACTGATCACGATGGCCGCGCTCGATCCCGTCGAAAGCGCCGCGCAGAACGCGGTCATCGTCACGGCGCTCGTGTTCGTGTCGCTGTGCCTGCTCGCGTTCTACTGGCGCATGCGCCGCGCGCGCGTGCGAGAGATGATCCGCAGCCGCGAGTTGCTGCAGACCGCGTATGCCGAGTTGAACCAGCGTGTCGCGGAGCGCACGGCCGATTTGTCCGAAGCGAATGCGCAACTGACGAAAGAAGTCAACGAGCGCACGCGCGCGGAGCAGGACTTGCGCGCGGCGCACGACGAGCTCATTCAGGCGAGCAAGCTCGCCGCGCTCGGCCAGATGGCGGCCGGCATCACGCACGAACTGAATCAGCCGCTCGCCGCGTTGCGCAGTTTCTCCGACAACACCCGCGTGCTGATCGAGCGCGGCGATCAGGCGGCGGCGCGTGAGAATCTCGAAGCGATCGCATCGCTGACCGAGCGCATGGGCAACATCACGAATCAGCTCAAGCTCTTTGTCACGAAGGCGCGGCCAAAGAACGCACGTGCGGACGTCGCGCGCGCATTGCGCCAGGTGTTCTCGATGCTGCGTCCGCGCATGAAGAATGTCGTCATCGATATCGCGCCGGAGCTCGCCGAAGGCAGCGCGCCTGTGTTCGTGCGTTGCGAGGATTTGCGGCTCGAGCAGGTGTTCATCAATCTGATCGGCAATGCGCTCGATGCGGTCGCGTCGTGCGACAAGCCGCGCATCGTCATCGAACTGAACACGCGCGCGGACACGATCGAACTCATGGTGCGCGATAACGGCCCCGGCATTCCCGCCGACGCGCTGCCGCGTCTTTTCGAGCCGTTCTTCACGACGAAGGAAATGGGGCAGGGCCTGGGCCTCGGGCTCGCGATTTCCTCGGCGATCGCGCGTGACTATGGCGGCACGCTCGTCGCGCGCAATCGCGAGGCGCCGATCGTCGCGGACGGACCGGAAGGCGGTACGCAGGCCGACGCGGACGGATCGTACGGCGCAGAATTCGTATTGACGCTGCGTCGCGCGTAGCATCCGAAACTTTGAATCGAGACAAGACAATGACGCCCGGTTTGCAGGTGATCTTCATCGAAGACGACGAACTCGTGCGCCGCGCGAGCGTGCAGACCCTGCAACTCGCGGGCTTCGACGTGACCGGCCACGGCAGCGTCGAGTCCGCCGCGCGCGCGATCGACGCGAGTTTCCCCGGCGTGATCGTGAGCGATATCCGTCTGCCCGGCGCGAGCGGCCTCGATCTGCTCGCGCAATGCCGCGAGCGCGCGCCCGAAGTGCCGGTGATCCTCGTCACCGGCCACGGCGATATCTCGATGGCCGTGCAGGCGATGCGCGACGGCGCGTATGACTTCATCGAAAAGCCGTTCGCCTCCGAGCGATTGATCGAAGCGGTGCGCCGCGCGCTCGAGCGCAGATCGCTGGTGCTCGAAAATCAGGCGTTGCGGCGGGAGCTGGCGGGACAAAGCCGCATCATCGGGCGCAGTCCGGCGATCGAGCAGGTGCGGCGGCTGATCGCGAACGTCGCGCCGACGGATGCCTCCGTGCTCATCAACGGCGATACCGGCGCGGGCAAGGAACTGATCGCGCGAAGCCTGCACGAAATGTCGCCGCGTCGCGACAAGCCGTTCATCGCGGTGAATTGCGGGGCGCTGCCGGAGCAGATGTTCGAATCCGAGATGTTCGGCTACGAACAGGGCGCGTTCACCGGCGCGCAGAAGCGGCGCATCGGCAAGCTTGAGCATGCGTCGGGCGGCACGCTTTTTCTCGATGAAATCGAAAGCATGCCGCTCTCGTTGCAGGTCAAGCTGCTGCGCGTGCTGCAGGACGGCGTGCTGGAGCGGCTCGGCTCGAATCAGCCGGTGCGTGCGAATCTGCGTGTCGTCGCGGCCGCGAAGGGCGACATGAACGAACACGTCGCCGACGGCACGTTCCGCCGCGACCTGTTGTACCGGCTGAACGTGGTGACGATCACGCTGCCGCCGCTCAACGAACGGCGCGAAGATATCGTCCCGCTCTTCGAACATTTTCTGCTCGATGCAGCCGTGCGCTACGAGCGGCCCGCGCCGCTCATCACGGATCGCCAGCGCGCGGATCTGATGCAGCGTGACTGGCCCGGCAACGTGCGCGAGCTGCGCAATGCGGCGGATCGCATGGTGCTCGGCATTCTCGATGATGGCGGCGCGGCCGCACTCGACCTGTCGACGCAATCGCTCAAGGAACGCACCGAGCAGTTCGAGCGCGCGGTGATCGCGGAGGCGCTTGAGCATTGCGGCGGCGCGGTCGCTGTGGCCGCGGACCGGCTCCAGCTCGGCAAGGCGACGTTGTACGAGAAGATAAAGCGGTATGGAATCGTCGTGAAAGGCGATTCGTCCGAGCGATAAAAAAAGCCCGCTGGTTGCGCCAGCGGGCTTTTTTCTGATTTTCGGAAGCGGCGCTTTAGGCCGAACCGAGCGCCTTGTCGAGCAGTTGATCGAGTTCCGCGAACGTCGGCTCGCCGACATAGCGCTTCAAAATCTTGCCGTTCTTGTCGATGACGAAGGTCGTCGGCGTCAGTTGTACGTTGCCGAACTGCTTCGCGGCGCTGCCGTCGTCCATCGCGACCTTGAACGGCAGGTTGCGCGTCTGCGCGTAGTTGCTGACGTACATCGGCGCGTCGTAGTTCATCGCGACCGCCACGAACTCCAGGCCGCGGCCCTTGAACTTGTTGTACGTGTCGATCATCTGCGGCATTTCCTTCATGCAGGTCTCGCAGCTCGTCGCCCAGAAGTTGACGAGGTAGACCTTGCCCTTGAGATCGCCCGACGTGGAAATCTTCTGTCCCGAAAGCAGCGTGAAAGTCGCATCCGGCACCTTCTGCTGGCCGCCGAAGGCGAAATACCCGGTGCAGGCGATCACGCCCGCGACGAGCGCCATCACGATGTAGCGCAGCGGGCTCTTGGCGCGCGTGGATGTGTCTTGCGTGGATTGGGACATGTTGAACCTCATGTTGCTCATTTCCGCAGTTTGCGGACCCCGCCGCCGGAACGGAGACTGCTGGCTATTTTAGCGCCAATTTCGGGATGGATTCCTGACGCGCCGATAAGTCCGGCATTGCAGCGCGATAATGATGCTTTTCCACGCAGCGGTTCCTTATGAAGCGAGTTTTCTCCGTGTTTCCGTCTCTCTGGCATCGTGCAACATCGCGCATTCTTCCGAGCCTGAAGTCGGCCACCAAATGGGTGTGCGCATCTGTCGCATGCGGCGCCTTACTCGCGTGCACGCCCTCGTACGACTGGCGCACCGTGATGAACAACGACGATGGCTACGAAGTGACGTTGCCCGCGAAGCCGCGTTCGGAGGAGCGGCAAATCGAAATTGCCGGCCAGTCGATGACGATGCGCATGCAAACCGCCGAAGCCGGCGATGCCGTCTTCGCCGTCGGCACGGTGGTGCTGCCGCATGCCGACCCGCAATTGCAGCGGGCGACGCTCGATTTCCTTCAGCAGGGGCTCGCGCGCAACGTCAACGCGCAACCGGGCGCGCGTGCGACGCAAATCGAACTCGCCGCCGGCGGGCGCGTGCTTGGAAGCGAGATGGAAGTGAAAGGCGAAGGCGGCGAGAAACACCAGTCGCGGACGATTCAGGCGAGATTCGTCGCGCGCGGCGCGCACGTCTATCAACTGGCGATCGTGTCGGACAAAGCGCCGCCCCGAGAGCAGGCAGAACAATTCTTTACGTCCTTCAAACTCTTTTAGAGGAAGGCCTCGAATTCTGCACGCGTTGATTTAAGAGCGTCCTGCATTCGCGAAAACAAGCTAGGTTTCCTCGTAAGTTTACGCGCTAATTCACGGATTCATATGGACTTTTTCCGCTATCCACAATGTCTGTGGATAACATTGTGGAAAAGAATGTGCGGTGGCGCGCAAAAGCCCAGTTCATACGGTTTACGTTAGTTTGCCTTCGTTCGTGGCAAGTTAAATAATTCAATAAAATCAATGGTCTGCAAAAACGACTGGAAACGGGGGTTTGATCGGATGAAAGATCGTCCCGGATCGGTTCAGTGTGCATAAGTCAAGTCTTGACAAGCACTTTTCGTGGTAGCAGGGCTTGGACCCGTGCTTGGCAGCGTCGACACTAGGCAGCCGTCGGCAGCCGCCGATACTGAACTGCCTCCGCGACGTGCGATGCATTGGGCATATCGGCACCGGCGAGGTCGGCGATCGTCCGCACGACTTTGAGCACGCGGTAGTACGCGCGCGCCGACCAGCCGAAGCGTTCGCCCGCCGCGCGCAACAACGCTTCTCCGGTCGAATCGGGGCGGCAGACTTCGTCAGCCTCGCGACCGTCGAGGTCGCGGTTGATCTTGCCCTGACGCTGCACCTGAATGTCGCGCGCCGCCGCGACGCGCGCCGCGACCGTGGCGCTCGGCTCACCGCGTTTCACGTCGCGCGCCGACAGTTCCGCCGGCGATAGTGCCGGCAGTTCGATTTGAATATCGATGCGGTCCATCAGTGGCCCGGACAGTTTGCGAAGATAACGTGCGGCGACATCGGGTGAGCAGCGGCACCGTCCGCTCGGGTCGCCCCGCCAGCCGCACGGACATGGGTTCATCGCGGCGACGAGCTGGCAGGCCGCCGGAAAGTCCGCCTGCTGCGCGGCGCGCGAAATCGTGATTTGGCCGACTTCGAGCGGTTCGCGCAGGGTCTCCAGCACTTTTCGATCGAACTCGGGAAACTCGTCGAGAAACAGGACGCCGAGATGCGCGAGCGTGATCTCGCCCGGCTGCGGCGGATTACGCCCGCCGACGAGCGCCGCCGCACTCGACGAATGATGCGGCGCGCGAAACGGCCGTCGCCGCCACTGCCCGGGCGTGAAGCCGAGCGAGCTCGCCGAGAGGATCGCCGCGGAGGTGAGCGCTTCGTCGTCGTTCATTGGCGGAAGCAGGCCCGGCAAGCGCGCGGCGAGCATCGATTTGCCCGCGCCGGGCGGTCCCACCATCAGCAGATGATGTCCGCCCGCGGCGGCCACTTCGAGCGCGCGCCGCGCGGCGGGATGGCCGATCACGTCGGCGAGATCGGCGGCGGGCTCGGCTATCGGCGCAAGCGGCGCGGCGTGCACCGGCCTGAGCCGCGCATCGGGGACACCGTTCAGATGCGCACAGAGCGTAGGCAAGTCCGCCGCGCCGAACACCTCGATGCCCGGCACGAGCGCCGCCTCCGCCGCGCTTGCGAGCGGCACGTAGATCTCCGGGATGCGCGTATCCGGATCGCGGATCGATGCATAGTGACGCGCCGCGCCGCAGACCATCGCGAATGCGCCGCGCATCGGACGCAGCGCGCCGGTGAGCGACAGTTCACCGGCGAACTCGCGATGCTCGAGCGATTCGGCCGGGATCTGACCGCTCGCTGCAAGAATGCCGAGCGCGATCGGCAGATCGAAGCGGCCGCTTTCCTTCGGCAGATCGGCTGGCGCGAGATTGACGGTGATCCGGCGGACGGGAAAATCGAAACCGCAGTTCTGAAGCGCGGCGCGCACGCGCTCCCGGCTTTCACGGACTTCGAGATCGGGCAGGCCGACGATGGAAAACGACGGCAACCCGTTGGCGAGATGGACTTCGACGACGACTTCGGGCGCGCGCCCAGGAGCGGGCGCGCGGCTGCGTACCACGGCAAGCGACATGATTTCACCTGAAACGGCGCTTCGACCGCGCCGGCAAAAAAACTAGAAACTCACGGCTCGCTAGCCGAGGTATGCAGGACCGGCGCTCAGTCCTGCGTGGTGCTGGAGCCTGCGCCCGCGAGACGCTGCTCCAGTTGCGCGACGCGCTTCTCGAGTTCCTCCAGACGTGCGCGTGTGCGCACCAGCACCTGCGTCTGCGTGTCGAATTCCTCGCGCGTCACGAGATCCAGCTTCGAGAACCCCTGCGAGAGCATCGCCTTCATATTTTTTTCGACGTCTTTCGCGGGCGAATTCTTGAAGAGATCGCTCATCTTCTGCTGCAAATCGTTGAAAACGTCGTTGGGCTGCTTCATCGTTTCTCCCTTCTTGCACAAAAAAAGTGCATTCATTGTTAGGTCAGTGCCCCGTTTTTTCGAATGTTCGAAATTGGTGCGCGCGACTCACTGCGCCGGCATGCCCGGGGCACCGTCGAGGCGCCGCGATTTTAGCGCTGCCGCGCGCTCGCGTTGTCCGCCCATGCCCCTTTTTGCGGGACCTCCAGACCACTCTAGCAACGAACCTACCCCGGCGCCAGCATGCGCGGCGCGCGTTGGCCGTTCGGCCGACCCTTCGAACGAAGGTTTCCGTAAACCGCCGAAACCCGCATGAGTGCTCGCATGGCATACGAGTTGCATAACTGGCGCGGACCTTTTCTGCACGCTTCTTTGAGCGGCCCCGGCAGGGCAGACGTCGCGGTAACACCCAGCGCATCCCGCTTTAGAAGGCATCGAAGGATCAGCACACCACAGCGAGGGACTCATGAAGCTCATTACCGCAATCATCAAGCCGTTCAAGCTGGACGAAGCGCGCGAAGCGTTGTCGGCCATCGGCGTCTCGGGCATCACGGTGACCGAGGTGAAAGGCTTCGGCCGACAGAAAGGGCACACCGAGCTTTATCGGGGCGCGGAGTACGTCGTCGACTTTCTGCCGAAAGTGAAGATCGAGGCGGCCGTATCGGACGACATCGTCGATCAGGCGATCGAGGCCGTCGAGCGCGCCGCGCGCACGGGAAAGATCGGCGACGGAAAGATTTTCGTCACCGCGATTGAACAGGTCATTCGCATCCGCACCGGCGAGACCGGCGCCGACGCGCTCTAACAAGAAATTGGCGATAAGAGGAACCAGAAGAATGCGTAACTTTTTGATGTCACTGCTGGTGGCGGGCGCGCTGGTCGGCGCGAATGTCGGCACCGCTCTCGCCCAGGATGCGTCCGCTCCGGCCGCTGCCTCGGCACCCGCGTCGTCCGATACCGCCGCAAGTGCACCGGCCTCCGCCAACACGGCGATGGCGTCGTCGGCGGAAGCCGCATCGGCGGCGGCAGCAGCGTCGGGCGCGTCGGATGCAGCGCCCGCCGCGCCGACGGAACCGGTCATGATCGATTCGTCCAAGATCAGCTCGGGCGACACCGCCTGGATGCTGACCTCGGTCGCCCTCGTGCTCTTCATGACGATTCCGGGTCTCGCGCTCTTCTATGCGGGCATGGTGCGCAAGAAGAACGTGCTCGCCACGGCGATGCAGAGCTTCGCGATCTGCTGTCTCGTGACGATTCTCTGGACCGTCGTCGGCTACAGCATCGCGTTCACACCGGGCGGCTCGTTCATCGGCGGCTTCTCGCGCGTGTTCCTGCACGGCATGGCCTACATCAAGGGCGACAAGGCGACCACGCTCACCGTGAGCCACCTCGCCACGACCATACCGGAGTCGGTCTACTTCGCGTTCCAGCTGACGTTCGCGATCATCACTCCGGCGCTCATCACCGGCGCATTCGCCGACCGCATGAAGTTCTCCGCGATGCTCGTGTTCATGACGCTGTGGTCGCTGATCGTCTACTCGCCGGTCGCGCACATGGTCTGGGAACCGACCGGCTGGCTCGCGTCGGCTGGCGTGCTCGACTTCGCGGGCGGCACGGTGGTTCACATCAACGCCGGTATCGCGGGCCTGATGTGCTGTCTGGTGCTCGGCAAGCGCGTCGGCTACGGCCGCGAAGTGATGGCTCCGCACAATCTCGTGCTCTCGCTGATCGGCGCGTCGATGCTGTGGGTGGGCTGGTTCGGCTTCAACGCGGGTTCGGCGGTGGCGGCTGACGGCCGTGCCGGCTTCGCGATGCTCACGACGCAGATCGCCACGGCGTTCGCCGCATTCGGCTGGATGTTCGCGGAGTGGATCACGAAGGGCAAGCCGTCGGTGCTCGGCATCATTTCGGGCGCCGTCGCGGGTCTGGTCGCGGTGACGCCGGCGTCGGGCTTCGTCGGCGTGACGGGCGCGATCGTGATCGGCATCGTCGCGGGCGTGGTCTGCTTCTGGTCGGCGACGTGGCTCAAGCACAAGTTCAACTACGACGACTCGCTCGACGCGTTCGGCGTGCACGGCGTGGGCGGGATCATCGGGGCGTTGCTGACGGGCGTGTTCGCCGTGAAGGACATCGGCGGCTTCGACGGCAGCGTGCTCGTGCAGGCAAAGGGCGTGCTCGTCACGCTGGTCTACAGCGGGGTCGTCAGCTTCATCCTGCTCAAGGTCATCGACATGACGATGGGCCTGCGTGTCACGGAAGAACAGGAACGCGAAGGTCTCGACGTCACGCTGCACGGCGAGCACGTCGAATAAGGATTCGTCGCAACCGGACGTCCGGGGAGGGCGTCGGTTGCCACGTAAGGAACGAGCGCAGCGACTTCGCCCGCCTTCACGGCGGGCTTTTTTTCGCTGAACGGTTTTCGTCGGGCTTTCGTCGAACCACTCGCGCGCAACGGATCGTGTGAAAGGGCGAACCGGGCGTTCGTACTCGGGTGTCAATGGCCGGGAGACCTTGTCGACTGGTGGTTCATACCCAGTTAGGCAAAGCAATTGCTCTACAATCTTTCGTCCCCAGTTCGCGAGTGATCAATGGTTCCGCACCTAGTTACGGCGTTAAGTGGCCCGCTGCTCGACCTCGAGCGGAAGATCCTCGAGGCCATGCCCGCTATCGAGCGCTGGTTCCGGCTCGAATGGCAAGAGCACACGCCGCCGTTTTACTGTTCGGTCGATCTGCGCAACGCGGGGTTCAAGCTCGCGCCCGTCGACACCAATTTATTTCCCGGCGGTTTCAACAATCTGCCGCAGGAAGTGCTGCCGCTTGCGGTGCAGGCGGCGATGGCGTCCATCGAGAAAATCTGCCCGGACGCGAAGAATCTGCTCGTGATTCCCGAGCGCCACACGCGCAACGCGTTCTATCTCGAGAACGTCGCGCGCCTCGCGCTGATCATGCGGCAGGCCGGACTCAATATCCGCTTCGGGACGCTTGACGAGAACATTCACGGTCCGGTGACCATCGCGCTCGCGGATGGCCAGAAGATCGTGCTGGAGCCGCTCGAACGCACGCCGCGGCGTCTGGGCCTGAAGAACTTCGATCCCTGTTCGATCCTGCTCAACAACGATCTCTCCGCGGGCATCCCGCCCGTGCTGGAGAATCTGCATGAGCAGTATCTGCTGCCGCCCTTGCACGCCGGCTGGGCCGTGCGCCGCAAGTCGACGCATTTCTCCTGCTATGACGACGTCGCGAAGAAGTTTTCGAAGCTCGTCGAGATCGATCCGTGGATGGTGAATCCGTATTTCGCGCACGTGGAAGGCGTCGATTACGAAGCGCGCACCGGCGAGCAAGCGCTCGCCGAGGCCATCGACGGCGTGCTCAAGAAGATTGCGAAGAAGTATCGCGAATACGGGATCAGCGAGCGGCCGTATGTCGTGATCAAGGCGGATGCCGGCACCTACGGAAAAGGCGTGATGACCGTTCACGACGCGAGCGAGGTCGCCGCATTGACCAAGCGCGAGCGCACGAAGATGAACGACGCGAAGGAAGGACTGCAAGTCCACGACGTGATCGTGCAGGAAGGCGTGCATACCTTCGAGCGCGTGGAGAATGCGGTTGCCGAGCCGGTGGTGTACATGATCGACCGGTATGTCGTCGGCGGTTTCTATCGCGTGCACGAGTCGCGTGAGCGCGACCAGAACCTCAACGCGCCGGGCATGCATTTCGTGCCGCTCGGTTTCGAGCACACCGCGCTTCCCGACACGCACGCCAAACCCGGCGCCGCGCCGCCGAACCGCTTCTACATGTATGGCGTCGTCGCGCGGCTCGCGTTACTGGCGGCATCGCTCGAGCTCGAGAAGACCGATCCGGAAGCCATTCAGGTGTGATACGGCGGCTTGCGGTAAGCTCGCAGGCCGCGCACCGAACTAGCGAATTGTCATGAACATCCTCTTTATCGCCGACCCGCTCGATCGCTTCAAGATCTACAAGGACACGACCTACGCGATGATGGCCGAAGCCGCGCGCCGCGGCCACGTGCTCTTTGCGTGCGAGCCGCAGCATCTCGCGTGGACGGGAAGCCGGGTCGAGGCGAGTGTGCGACGCATTGCGATCGTCGGCGACGAGGCGAACAGCGACCGCTGGCCCTGGTATGCGGCCGAGCAGGCGGAGCATCTGCCGCTCACGCATTTCGATGCCGTGCTGATGCGCAAGGACCCGCCCTTCGATCTCGAGTACGTCAACGCCACATGGCTGCTGGAGATCGCCGAGCGCAACGGCGCGCGCGTCTTCAACAAACCGCAGGCGATTCGCGATCATTCGGAGAAGCTCGCCATCGCGGAATGGCCGCAGTTCGTCACACCCACGCTCGTCACGCGCGACGCAGCGCGTTTGCGTGCCTTCCACGCCGAACATGGCGACGTGATCCTCAAGCCGCTCGACGGCATGGGCGGCATGGGCGTGTTCCGCGTGAAGGCGGACGGCATGAATCTCGGTTCCATCGTCGAGATGCTGTCGGAGGACGGCGCGCGCACGGTCATGGCGCAACGGTTCATCCCCGAAATCAAGGACGGCGACAAGCGCATCCTCGTGATCGGCGGGCAGCCCGTGCCGTACTCGCTCGCGCGCATTCCGCAGGGCAGCGAAGTGCGCGGCAATCTCGCGGCGGGCGGTCTTGGCCGCGCGCAGCCGCTGTCGGCGCGCGATCGTGAAATCGCCGAAACGCTCGGGCCGGTGCTGCAAGCGCGCGGCTTGCTGCTCGCCGGGCTGGACGCGATCGGCGACTACCTGACCGAAGTCAACGTGACGAGCCCGACGTGCTTCCGCGAGATCATGGATCAGACCGGCTTCGACGTCGCCGGCATGTTCATCGACGCGCTCGAGCGCGCGGCCGACTGAGTCCGCCGGCGCACGGAGCGCGCGCGGACAGCGCGTCAAACTCAACTCGGCGGCACTGTTACAATTGACTTCCCGCTGGCTGCGGTTTTGGGGCGCAATCGCGTCTTAAAGCTCGGTTAAGCATCGAGGCGCAGGCTGGAGATCATCGAGTGGAAGCGGTTGATTTCCGCCTGATCCGCGCCCACGTAGGAGTTGTGTTCCGCGCCGCTCGCGCGCTTTCGAGCGAACTTTGTACGTTATCGTCTGACTTTTGCCGATAAATCGTCGCTGGGGCAATATCCTGACATGGCTGGCATCCTGATCATCGCGCATGCACCTTTCGCCACCGCGCTACGCGAGTGCGTGGCTCATATCTACGGCGGTCTGCCGGCGCGCATCGGCGTCATCGATGTGATGCCGGACTGCGATCCGGTCGAAGTTCGCGCGTTCGCACGCGCCGAGATCGATCGTCTGAAGGAAGAAAACGGCGCAATCGTGCTCACCGACGTGTTCGGCGCGACGCCTGCGAATATCGCGGCGAGCCTCCACGATACCGACGTGCGCGTGCTCGCCGGCTGCAACCTGCCGATGCTGGTGCGCGCCGTGTGCTACCGCGCGACGCCGCTCGACACGCTGACCGAAAAAATCCTGCAGGGCGGCTCGAAGGGCATTCAGGAACTGGATTCGTCCACGCCGCTCAACCCCTGCGCCCTCGCGACGAAAGCTGCCGGCTCGCCCGATCCGGCGTGCTCGGCGAGCGCGGATCTCGTCAGCACGAAGGCCGCCAGCCACTGACGCCGCTCAATTCATCTATCTAGCGTTCGGAGCATCATGCTGCAACAAGAAACAACAATCGTGAACAAGCTGGGGCTCCACGCACGCGCTTCGGCGAAGCTCACGCAACTGGCGGGCAACTTTCAATGCGAAATCTGGATGAGCCGCAACGGCCGCCGGATCAACGCGAAGAGCATCATGGGCGTGATGATGCTGGCGGCGGGCATCGGCAGCACGGTGACTATCGAAACCGAAGGCGCCGACGAAGCCGAAGCGATGCAGGCAATGCTCGCGCTGATCGCCGACAAATTCGGGGAAGGGCAGTAAGCGCTTCGCCGCCCTGGAGATTCAATGAAGAGCCGCGCATCGACGCGGCTTTTTCGTATCTGCGTCACGCGCTCGCGTAACTTCGCGCAACCGTTCCGGCCCTGACGCCGCAGTGTGTTCAGGGACTTACCGCGTCAATCGAACTTATAATGGACGCGCGGTTTGCGCCCGCCGAGGGGGCTCCCGGCAGACCGCGACAATCAAAATTAGAGGAGGTGCGCGTGTCCTTCACGCTGCATGGAATTCCCGTCTCGCGCGGCATCGCCATTGGGCGCGCGTACCTGATCGCGCCGGCAGCGCTCGACGTAGATCATTATCTGATCGAACCCGATCAGATCGACGCCGAAATCGCTCGTTTTCACGCGGCGCAGGCGGGCGTGCTCGCCGAGCTCGAAGCACTGCGCGACGATCTTTCCGCCGACGCGCCCAGCGAAATGAGCGCGTTCATCAACGTTCATACGATGATCCTGAACGACGCCATGCTCGTGCAGGAAACCATCGATCTCATCCGCACCCGCCGCTACAACGTCGAGTGGGCGCTTACCGAGCAACTGGAAATTCTCGGCGGCTATTTCGACGAAATCGAGGATGAATACCTGCGCGAACGCAAGGCCGACGTCGAGCAGGTGGTCGAGCGTCTCTTGAAGGCGCTCGCCGGCGCGCCGACGGCCGCGTCGCTCGTCGTGCATACGGCCGCGAGCAACGGTCACAACGAGATGATCGTCGTCGCGCACGATATCGCGCCGGCGGACATGCTTCAGTTCAAGACGCAGGCGTTCAAGGGCTTCGTGACCGATCTCGGCGGCCGCACGTCGCACACGGCGATCGTCGCGCGCAGTCTCGGCATTCCGGCGTCCGTCGGCGTGCAGCAGGCGAGCGTGCTGATTCGCCAGAACGATCTCATCATCGTCGATGGAGATCACGGCATCGTCATCGTCGATCCGGCGCCGATCGTCCTCGAAGAGTATTCGTACCGGCAAAGCGAGAAGGTGCTGGAGCAGCGCAAGCTGCAACGCCTCAAGTTCTCGCCGACGCAAACGCTCTGTGGCACCAAGATCGAGCTGTGCGCGAACATCGAACTGCCGGACGACGCCCAAGTCGCGGTCGAGGCGGGCGCGATGGGCGTGGGCCTGTTCCGCACGGAATTCCTCTTCATGAATCACAAGGATCAGTTGCCGGAGGAAGAGGAGCAGTTCGAGGCGTACAAGCGCGCGGTCGAACTGATGAACGGCAAGCCGGTGACGATCCGCACGATCGACGTCGGCGCCGACAAGCCGCTCGATTCGATGAGCGGCGGCGACGGCTACGAGACCGCGCCCAATCCCGCGCTCGGCCTGCGCGCGATCCGCTGGAGCCTGTCCGAGCCGCAGATGTTCATTACGCAGTTACGGGCGATCCTGCGCGCGTCGGCGTTCGGCCCGACGAAGATCCTGATTCCGATGCTCGCGCACGCACAGGAGATCGACCAGACGCTCGATCTGATCCGCGAGGCGAAGCGTCAGCTGGACGAGGAAGGCATCGCGTATGACCGGCAGATTCAGGTCGGCGCGATGATCGAGATTCCCGCTGCGGCCATCGCGGTGAGGCTGTTCTTGAGCCGGCTCGATTTTCTGTCGATCGGCACGAACGACCTGATCCAGTACACGCTCGCGATCGATCGCGCGGACAACTCCGTCGCGCATCTCTACGACCCGCTGCATCCGGCGGTGCTGAACCTGATCGCATTCACGCTGCGCGAGGCGAAGCGCGCGGGCGTGCCGGTGTCGGTGTGCGGGGAAATGGCGGGAGACCCCTCCGTCACGCGTCTGCTGCTCGGGCTTGGACTCACCGAATTCTCGATGCACCCGAGCCAGTTGCTCGTCGTGAAGCAGGAAATCTTGCGCTCGAATCTGAAGGCGTTCGACAAACCGGTCGCGGACGTGCTCGCGGCTTACGAGCCTGCGGAGCTGCAGGCCGCGCTCGCGCAGCTCCAGAAGGTCTAGGCCAGACCGTGATCGGCGATCAGTCGTTCCACCTGAGCGATGACCTGCTCGGGTGAGATCGCCGAACTGCATTGAAAGCGCCCGGGTTTGTCGCGGCGGCGCGGACACCACTGAAAGTCTCTGTCATCGAAGTCGCAAGTCGTGTCGTTGAAGCAACTGTTGCATGCGTGGAAATTGATCACGCGATACGGCGTGCGGAACTCGGTATGCGGATGGGTGAAGCCGCTGATCATCACCACGGGCGTGCCCGCCGCCCACGCGAGCCAGGACAGTCCGCTGCTGAGTCCCACAAAAAAATCCGCGTGCCTGAGCAGGGCCGCCCGCTCTTCGAGCGGACGATCGCCGGTGAAGTCCTCGCAGCCTTCCGGCATCGTGTTGAGGGCGCCATCGGCGCCGTATTCGCGATGCCGATCGATGCAAAGGACACGGTATCCCCGCGATTTCAGATGGTCGATCAGTGCCGGCCAGCCACGCGGGTTGTTCCAGTACTTGCACTGCGCCGTCGATTGCGTCGCGATGCACACGTAGCGCTGAGCGAGAGGCCGCGCCGAATCCGCAACCACGATGTTCGGCCGTCGCTCTTTGCATGGCACGCCAAGCAGATACGCGGCCGCATCCTGCAGGCTGCTCATCCGCGGATCGGTTGGCTGGTGATCGCGATCGGTGTACGGCGAGAAGAAGCCGAGAAGGTACGTGGCGTAGAACGGTTCATCGAGCGAATCGGCGGATTCGGGCGACACGAAGCGCATCTCCGGGTAGCCCTTCACGAATAGCGCTTGCAGATGCGCGGGCAGCGCGACGTGAACTTCGCACTGCTCCTGCAGCCGGAAGGCTTCCACGGCAGGCATCCACGCGAGCGTGTCGCCGAGCGCCGTGCCGGACGGACGAATCAGGACGTGACGGCCGCGCGCGTCGTACGCGTGACGAAAAACGAGGCGCTCGCCGTCGAACACCTGCAGTTCGAAGCGCACGAAATATTTACGCCTGCTCGTGACGATCGAATCGGCTTCGACGGCCTCGTCGAAAACCAGGCTGAACGTGTCCAGGTCGACCATGCGGACTCGCCAGCCGTCGACCGGCACCCGCACGCGGCACCCGTAATTGAAATCATAGAGAATGCCTTCCGGTCCGACGAATTTCGGAAGCGATGGCCGGACGAACGCGCTTTGTGTAAGGCCGCGCTGCGTGCTTGCCGATGAAGTGACGATGCTCAAGTGACGATCCGGTCTTTGACGGCGCACCCGCTGCCGGGCGGTCGATTGAAGGATCGGACAGCTTAAGTGGATTGACCCGAACGCCGCCTAGGACGTGACCCAATTAGCGCGCCGCTTCACGAATCGCCGCGTTTGCGCAGACCGGGCAATCCGGCTGTCGCGCGATCTTCATCGTGTTCCATTCCATGCGCAGCGAGTCGAGCATCATCAGCCGGCCCGCAAGCGTCTCGCCGAAGCCGCCGATCGCGCGCAGCGCCTCGGCCGCCTGCATCGCACCGATGATGCCGACCGTCGGCGCGAACACGCCCATCGTCGAGCACGCGACTTCCTCGAACGGCTGATCCGGCGGAAACACGCACGCGTAGCAGGGCGAGTCCGGCGAGCGGAAATCGAAGGTGCTGATCTGCCCGTCGAAACGCAACGCCGCGCCCGACACGAGCGGCACGCGATGCGCAACGCAAGCCGCGTTGATCGCGTGGCGCGTTGCGAAGTTGTCGCTGCAATCGAGCACGACCGAGCTGCCGGGCACGTTGGCATCGAGCCATGCGGCGTCCGCGCGCGTGCTCACCGCGATGACTTCGACACCGGGATTCAATGCGTTCAATGTCTCGCGAGCCGATTCCACTTTCAGCGTGCCGACCGATCGCGTCATGTGCACGATCTGCCGCTGCAGATTCGTGAGATCGACGGTATCGGCATCGACCAGCGTGATCTTTCCGACACCCGCCGCCGCGAGATACATCGCCGCGGGCGCGCCGAGGCCGCCTGCGCCTATGATGATCGCGTGCGCGTCGAGAAAGCGCTCCTGCGCCTCGATGCCGATTTCATCGACGAGGATATGGCGGGAGTAGCGAAGGAGTTGATCGTCGTTCATCGCGGAAAGAATCGGCTTGCTCGAACGAAGCATTCTAAGCGCGCAAAAGAGAAAAGGCTTCGCAACGTCATGCTGCGAAGCCTTTTGCCGGACTACGGGAAACTTACTTCGATTGCTGCGCGGTCGGCGACGAGGCCGGCTGCGCGCCCGACGCCGGCGCGGAGCCCGGCGTGGCCGGCAGCGCCGGAGGCGCCACGACCGGCGCCGATGCCGAACGCGGCGGCTTGTTCTGCGCGAGCTTGCGTTCGCTGTACGACTTCGACTCCACGACCTGCTTGCCTTCGAGCTTGTTCAGCCCTTGCTGGAGCATGAAGTCGTCCGAACTGCCGAACTCGACCGGCTTGCGCTCGCGATCCTTGCGGCGCTGCTCGGGCGTCTTCTTGTCGTTTTGCTCTTCGAGAATGCGCAGTTGCTCCAGGCGATCGGCCTCGCGCTGTTCCTGCTCCTTCTTCTCGTTCGGATCCTGCGTGTTGGCGAGGTGGTTCGAGTAGTCCACTTCGCGCGTGACGAGCGCGTCATCCGGATCGCCGTCCGCGTACTGATCGACCGGAACGTCCGGGCGCACGCCCTGGTTCTGAATCGACTTGCCGCTCGGCGTGTAGTAGTAGGCAGTCGTCAGGCGCAGCGCGGAGTCGGCGGTCATCGGGCGAACCGTCTGGACGGAGCCCTTGCCGAACGTCGTCTTGCCCACGATGAGCGCGCGGTGATGATCCTGCAGCGCGCCCGCGACGATTTCCGAAGCCGACGCCGAGTAGGCGTTGGTCAGCACGACCATCGGCACCTTCTTGAAGATCTCCGGCACGCTCTTGAGCGGATCGGAATCGAAGGAGGGCAGGCGGTAGTTGTCGTAGGTGTCGCGGAAGGTCTGCTTCGCGTCCGCGATTTGTCCATTGGTCGACACGACCACGGCGTTGTCCGGCAGGAATGCGCCCGCGACGCCGACCGCGCTTTGCAACAGGCCGCCGCCGTTGTTGCGCAGGTCGAGCACGAGCCCCTTCAGATTCGGCTGCTGACGCGCCAGATCCTGCAGCTTCGCGGCGAGATCCGGCACCGTGCGCTCCTGGAAGCTCGTGATGCGGATATAGCCATAGCCCGGTTCCGGCACTTTCATCTTCACCGACTGCACGCGGATCACGGCGCGCGTCACGGTGAGCGGGAAGGTGCGGTCGTCGCTCTTGCGGAAGATCGTGAGCGTGACCTTCGTGCCCGGTTCGCCGCGCATCTGCTTCACGGCTTTATCCAGCGTCATGCCGCGCACCGGCTTGTCGTTAATGCGGGTGATGAGGTCGCCCGGACGAATGCCGGCGCGGAACGCGGGCGTGTCCTCGATCGGCGAGATCACCTTGATGAGCCCGTCTTCCGAAGAAATCTCGATGCCGAGGCCCGCGAAGCGGCCCTTGGTCTGCTCCTGCAGTTCTTCGTAATCGGTCTTGTCGAGATACGACGAGTGCGGGTCGAGGCTCGACACCATGCCCTTGATGGCGGCGGTGAGGAGCTTCTTATCGTCGACAGGTTCGACGTACTCGTGCTTGATTTGCCCGAAAACTTCGGCGAACAGCCGCAATTGTTCGAGCGGCAGCGGCGAGGAGGCGGATTGCTGTGCGGATGCGGAAATCTGCAATGTTGCGAGTGCGCCGGCAGCAACGCCTGCGGCGATCAGGCCGAAATTTTTCAGGTTCTTTCGCATAGGGGGTGCGGTCGGAATCGAATGAGCAGCAACGTAGGTGACGGGCCAGTATACCCGCTCGTCTTGATCGACGACTTAAACGCAACTTAAATGCCAGAGGCTTTGACGCCTCGCAGCGTAGGGTTGCGCACGTTTCAACGCCAATATGTCGATGCCGCCGGCACGCCGTCAGCCGCGCGTCATATGCGGCGAGGGCGCTTTTTACGACGCCCTCGCATGCGAATCGCACCGCGCGACCAAGTCATCGCGCGGCCTGCGATACGGCCTCAGCCCGCCTTGCCCTGCTTGGCGACAGCGGCCTGCGCAGCCGCGATGGCTTCCGGATCGCCCAGATAGTAGTGCTTGATGGGCTTCAGGTTTTCGTCGAGCTCGTAGACGAGCGGCACGCCGTTCGGGATGTTCAGCCCGACGATGTCGTCATCGGAGATATTGTCCAGATACTTGACGAGCGCGCGGATCGAGTTGCCGTGCGCCGAAATGACGACCTGCTTGCCCGACTTGATGGCCGGCGCGATCGACTCGTTCCAGATCGGCAGCACGCGTGCGACCGTGTCCTTCAGACACTCGGTGAGCGGCAACTGCTCGCGCGGCACCTTGGCGTAGCGCGGATCGTTGTACGACGCGCGCTCGTCGCCCGGTTCAAGCGCGGGCGGCGGCGTGTCGTAGCTGCGGCGCCATACGAGCACCTGATCGTCGCCGTACTTCTTGGCCGTCTCGGCTTTGTTCAGACCCGCGAGCGCGCCGTAGTGCCGCTCGTTCAGACGCCACGAATGCACGACCGGGATGTACATCTGGTCCATCTCGTCCTGCACGTGCCACAGCGTGCGGATCGCGCGCTTGAGCACCGAGGTATAGGCGATATCGAACGTGTAGCCAGCTTCCCTCAACAGCACGCCGGCCTGACGCGCCTCCCGGTTGCCCTGCTCGGTCAGGTCGACGTCGACCCAGCCGGTGAAGCGGTTTTCCTTGTTCCACGTCGATTCGCCGTGGCGGATGAGCACTAGCTTGTACATGATTTCGGTCGGTCAGTTGAAAAAGCGGGTGCGCCGATCGCACCCCGTCATCCTGCGCGTGCAGGCGGGGCGTCGCCATCGGCCGGACGGCGGAGGCCATCGCGGGAAACGGTTATTTTATAATGCTCCGATTGCCCCAATTCCCCTTTCTTCCTTTCCTACTAAATTCTGGCGGCCCTGACGTGACGTTTTTCACCAATTACACGAATATCGCACTCATTGTCATCGCGCTCGTTTCCGGCGCGCTGCTCCTCTGGCCCGCCATCTCGCGGCGCGGGCGAGGCGGCATTTCCGCTGCCGAAGCCACCACGCTCATCAACCGGCGCAATGCCGTGATCGTCGATCTGCGGCCGGCTGCCGAATTCGCGAAAGGGCATCTGCCGCAGGCACGAAACGTCGAATTGACGGAGCTTCAAGCAAAAATCGGCCAGATCGCAAAGAATAAGAGCAATCCGGTCGTGCTCGTTTGCCAAACCGGTCAAGAATCGCAGCGTGCGAGCCGCGCCGTGTCCGAAGCGGGTTACGCCGAGGTCCACGTTTTGCAAGGTGGAGTCGACGCCTGGCAAAAAGCCGGCATGCCGGTGGTGAAACAAGGAGCAGTCAAGTGAAGAAAGTGATGATGTACAGCACGGTCGTGTGCCCGTATTGCCAGATGGCCGAACGTCTTTTAAAGTCCCGCGGGGTCGAGACAATCGAGAAGATCCTGATCGACCGTGAACCGGGCCGGCGTGAGGAAATGATGACGCGCACCGGCCGGCGCACCGTGCCGCAGGTTTATATCGGCGAAACGCATGTCGGCGGATACGACGATCTGTCCGCGCTCGATCGCAAAGGCGGTCTCGTGCCGCTGCTCGAATCCGCCTGAAGGCACACTAGCGGCGCGTTCAATGAATAGACGCGCCGCATACCGAATTACCTAGGGAATTACTATGTCCGACGAGAACAATCAGCCGTTTTTCAATATCCAGCGCATCTATCTGAAGGACATGTCGCTCGAGCAGCCGAATTCGCCGGCCATCTTTCTCGAGCAGGAAATGCCGTCGGTCGAAGTCGAAGTCGACGTGAAGGCCGACCGGCTCGCCGAAAGTGTCTTCGAAGTGCTGGTCACGGGCACCGTGACGGCGAAGGTCGCGGGCAAGGTCGCGTTTCTGATCGAAGCGAAGCAGGCAGGCATCTTCGATATCCGCAACATTCCGGCCGAGCAGATCGATCCGCTCGTCGGCATCGCGTGCCCGACCATCCTGTTCCCGTACTTGCGCTCGAACATCGCCGATGCGATCACGCGCGCCGGTTTCCCGCCGATTCACCTCGCGGAAATCAACTTCCAGGCGCTGTACGAGCAACGCATCGCCCAGCTCGCGAACGCGCAGGAAGGCGCGGCCAACGGCGCGACGCATTAACCTTGACTCTGCCGAACCGGAGCCGAGCATGAAAGTAGCCGTTCTCGGCGCCGGCGCGTGGGGCACCGCACTTGCGGGCCACCTTGCGACCCGGCACGACACGAAGCTCTGGGCGCGCGACGCCGCGCTCATCGAATCCCTCTCCCGCACGCACGAAAACACGCGCTATCTCGAAGGCGTCGCGTTGCCGCACACGCTCGCATTCGAGGCGGATTTCACGGCGGCGCTCACACACGCATCGGCCGACGAAGCGTTGTGTGTCGTCGCGACGCCTGTCGCCGGCTTGCGTGCACTGTGCCGCGCGATGCGGCAGGCCGGCGTCGTGCCGGCGCATATCGTCTGGCTTTGCAAAGGCTTCGAGGCGGATACGCAATGTCTCCCCAACGAAGTCGTCGCCGCCGAACTGCCGGCGCATCGCAGCAACGGCACGCTCTCCGGCCCGAGCTTCGCGCGCGAAGTGGGGCAGGGCTTGCCGGTCGCGCTGACGGTCGCGAGCACGTCCGCGCAACTGGGCGCGCGCACGGTCGCGGCGTTCCACCACGGCGCGATGCGCATATATACCGGCGATGACGTCATCGGCGTCGAAGTGGGCGGTGCCGTCAAGAACGTGCTGGCGATCGCCACGGGCATTTCGGACGGCCTCGGCCTCGGTCTGAACGCGCGCGCGGCGCTGATTACGCGCGGGCTCGCGGAGATGTCGCGGCTGGGCGTCGCGCTCGGCGGCCGCGCGGAGACATTCAACGGTTTGACCGGCCTGGGCGATCTCATTCTCACCGCGACGGGCGATCTGTCGCGCAATCGGACGGTCGGCAAGCAACTCGCGAGCGGACGTACGCTCGACGAAATCCTCGCGGCGCTCGGCCACGTCGCGGAAGGCGTGCGATGCGCGCGCGCGGTGCTTGGACTCGCGCAATCGCGTGGCATCGAGATGCCGATCACACAGGCGGTATGCCGCGTGCTCTTCGAAAACGTGGCTCCGCGCGATGCGGTGCAGGCGTTGCTGAGCCGGGACGCGAAGGCCGAATAGCATCGCGTTCATCCGCAAGGAGGTGTGCGATGGTCAAACTGGAAGCGCAGGTCGTTGACATCACCACGCTCGACGTCGACGCTATCGTCAATGCGGCGAACAAATCGCTGCTCGGCGGTGGTGGCGTCGACGGCGCGATTCATCGAAAGGCGGGCAAGGGTTTGCTGCGCGAATGTGAGACGCTCGGCGGCTGTGAAACCGGCGATGCGAAAATCACCGGCGGCCACGATCTTCCCGCGAAGCACGTCATTCACGCGGTCGGTCCGCGCTGGAGCGGCGGCCACAGAAAAGAGCCTGAGCTGCTCGCAAACTGCTACCGCCGCTCGCTCGAACTCGCTCAGGAAGCCGGCTGCGAGTCGCTCGCGTTTCCCGCGATCAGTTGCGGCATCTACCGCTTTCCATCGGACCAGGCCGTGCGGATCGCGGTGCGGACCGTCATCGACACCTTGCCCTCCACGCCTGCTGTGCGACACGTCGTCTTTGCGTGTTTTCAGGACGACATGCTCGCGCTCTATCAGGCCGAGTTCGATGCTCAGGCGCCGCCTTCGAAGCCCGCCTGACGCCACGCCTCGAACGTCACGATCGCCACCGTATTCGACAGATTCAGGCTGCGATTGCCGGGCCGCATCGGCAGGCGCACGCGCTGTTCCGTCGGAAAGCGCTCCAGCAATGCGGGCGCGAGGCCGCGCGTCTCGGCCCCGAACACGAACCAGTCGCCTGTCTTGAACGCGTGATCGAAGAACGGCGTCGAGCCGCGCGTGGTAAACGCGAACATGCGCGTGGCATCGGGTGCTTCTTTGGCAATGAAGGCATCCCAATTCGCATGCACGTTCATTTCGGCGTACTCGTGATAGTCGAGGCCAGCGCGGCGCATCTTCGCATCGCCGAGCGGGAAGCCGAGCGGCTCGATCAGATGCAGGCGCGCGCCCGTGTTCGCGCAGAGGCGGATCACGTTGCCGGTGTTCGGCGGAATTTCGGGTTCGACGAGTACGACGTTGAACATGGATTGCTGTGAATGAATGTGGTTAATCTTTCGGCGTACGGAGCGCCACGAAATTGGTCACGCGGCGCGCACCGGCATGCTTGAGCGTGCGGGCGAGGGCGTCGAGCGTCGCGCCGGATGTCATCACATCATCGACCACGCCCACGTGTCTCCCGCGCACATCGCCCGAAACGGCGAACGCGCTCGCGACATTGCGGCGGCGCGTTTCCTGATCCAGCCGCGATTGTGCCGATGTGTGCCGCACACGCGTCACGACAGACGCGTCGCTTCGCACGTTCATCATGCGCGCAAGCGGACGCGCCATCGCCCACGCCTGGTTATAGCCGCGTGCGACGAGCCGGGCATGGGACAGCGGCACGGGCACGATCAGGTCCGGCGCGGGCAGATCGCTGTCCTCGAAGACAGCAAGCAAATGCCGCGCAATTGTTTCGCCCGCTGCAAGCCGCGCACGAAACTTCAATTCGACGACGAGCGTATCGAGCGGCGCGCGATAGTCTGCGAGCGCGAGCGTGTCGTTGAACGCGGGCGGCGATTCGAGGCACGCGGCGCAGTGCGCACGCGTGTCGTCGCGTTCCCGTCGGAGTAAAGACGCGGACAGCGGCAGCGCGCATGTCGCGCAGCGCAGACGCGGCTCGTTCCAGTACTGCGCGTCGCAACCGTCGCACAGCAGTCTTTGCGACAAATTGCCGCACAACGCGCACTGGCTCGGCAGCGCGTAGGCGGCGAACCGTTTCGCGGCCGACGCGAATTCGCGAAGGCGCGCTGCCATGGGCGTTTGAATTGGAGGACGGTTGCTGTCGGCTTTCATGACGGCGAGATCGGGAAAATCACGGCTCGAAGCGCTAACACGCCCATTCGTTGCGCCTCAGGAAGCGTTTATGCCTCGTATCAGCACTTCGCACGGGTTGTTTTCGAGACGACCGAGTATACTTCGCACTCTCCGCAAAAAGATCGACATGTCCCCGACATCCCCTGAAACCGGCCGTTCGGCCTATGATCCGCGCCGCTTGCGCGCGATCTTCGACGATCGCGCCGCCGCCTTCGACGAGGTCGCGTTTTTGCCGCGCGAAATCGCGCAGCGCATGCGCGAGCGTCTCGAATACATCAAGGTCGCGCCGGTGCGCGTCCTCGATGCGGCGTGCGGCGTCGGGGCGGACTTGGGCGGTCTGCGGGAAAGGTTTGCAGAGGCGTCGGTGACCGGCATCGATATGTCGTCCGCGATGCTCGCGCGCGCCCGTGCCGCCGAAGCGGCGGACGCCGACAATGGCGCGGGCTGGCGTCGCTTTCTTCCGTCGACCCTCGCGAAGGCGTTCGGCGCACGCGGCCCGCAACTCGCACAGGCCGATTTCTCCGAGCTGCCGTTCGCACCAAGTGCGTTCGAGTTGCTGTGGTCGAACCTCGCATTGCATTGGCATCCGCGTCCGGACGTCGTTTTTCCCGAATGGCAGCGCGTGCTCAAGGTGAACGGCCTGCTGATGTTCAGCACGTTCGGCCCGGATACGTTGCGCGAGCTCAGAGCCGCGTATCGGGAAGCAGAGCGCACGCTCGGGCTCGATCCCCAACCGCACACGATCGATTTCGTCGACATGCACGATCTCGGCGACATGCTCGTGGAAAGCGGCTTCGAAATCCCGGTGATGGATCAGGAAGTCCTGACCATCACATACAAGTCGCCCGAATCGCTTTTCGCCGACGTGACGCGCTGGGGCGCGTATCCGTTCGAGCGCGCGTTCGGCGCAGGGCGCGCGGATCCGAAAAACGTGCGCAGCGCGGTGCATCAGGCGCTCGACGCCCTTCGTCGCGACGACGGCACGATCCCGCTGACCTTCGAAGTGATCTACGGCCACGCCTGGAAAGCGGTGCCGCGCACGACGGCCGAAGGACACGGCATCGTGCGTCTGCAAGATATCGGCCGAGGCTCGAAACCGAAACGCTGAATCGGTAAATAGGGCGTTCGTTATGTCTGAAATTTGCGCGAAAAATGCGCGCAAAAAGGTGCGTCAAAAGGGCGCAGAGGCTTGTGGCGCTTGGCTCTGCGACGTTACGACCCTTGCTTGTGGATGCCACTTAACACGCCTATAATGCGTCAGTTTGTCGCCTGGGTTGACACAAATTTGGGCGAAATCCGAGCGAAAGTATGTGATTACGTGCGGATTGATGGAGGCAGCGATGCAAGCCAGCCAGACGCTGACGGAGTCCGAGCCGGTCATCAAAGACTGGCTGATGAAGCGAAACTGCTCGGTGTCGCCGCGTCAGTTCGTGGGCTTCTATCTGTCGCTTGCGTTGTTTTCGCTGGCAATCGCAACGCCGCTGTTCCTGAATGGCGCCTGGCTGGTGCTGCCGTTCACCGGGGTCGAGTTGGCGGTCGTGGGCATCGCGTTCGTGATTTACGCGCGCCATGCCGTCGACTACGAACGAATCCGGCTGTATCAAAACCGGTTGTTGATCGAACAGATGAACGCCGAAGTGCTGACGCAGTTCGAGTTCAACCCGCGCTGGGTGCGGGTGGAAGCGGGCGCGACGCCGAGAGAACCGCTCACGATCGTATCGCGCGGTCAATCGGTGAAAATCGGACAACGCCTTGCACAGCATCGTCGCAAACAATTTGCTGCCGAGTTGCAGGCGTCGCTGAGACGCCTTTGAGAGGAGCCGGCAGGCGCATGATGCAACGGGGGTCGAGGGTTTGAATGGAAAATTTGGGTAAGGATGCTATGAAAACAATCAAGCGAGCCCTCTCGGGCGTGCTGGCGGCAGGCGCACTGCTCACCGCCGGCGCGGCCCTGGCGGTCGAAAACAGTCCAGGCGGTCCCGCTGTCAACGAGATCAACTTCCAGCAGCCTGTGACGAAGATCGCCGAGGAGCTCTACGGCCTCCATATCTTCATGCTCATCATCTGTACCGTCATTTTCATTGGCGTGTTCGGGGTGATGTTCTATTCGCTCTTCAAGCATCGCAAGTCGAAAGGCTTCAAGCCGGCCAACTTCCACGAAAGCACTACGGTCGAAATCATCTGGACGATCGTGCCGTTCATCATCGTCATTCTGATGGCGCTGCCGGCAACGAAGGCCGTCGTCGCGATGAAGGACACCTCCAACGCCGACCTCACGGTGAAGGTCACCGGCTACCAGTGGAAGTGGGGCTACGACTACGTGAAGGGTCCGGGCGAGGGCATCAGTTTCCTCTCGACGCTCTCCACGCCGCGCAGCGAAGTGAACGGCCAGAAGCCGATTTCGACGCTGTATCTGCAGGAAGTCGACAACCCGCTCGTGGTGCCGGTCGACAAGAAGATCCGCATCATCACCACGGCGAACGATGTCGTGCACTCGTGGTACATCCCGGCGTTCGGTGTGAAGCAGGATGCGATTCCGGGCTTCGTGCGCGATACCTGGTTCAAGGCCGAGAAGGTGGGCACCTATC
This sequence comes from Caballeronia sp. INML2, assembly GCF_023631365.1. Taxonomy (NCBI): domain Bacteria; kingdom Pseudomonadati; phylum Pseudomonadota; class Betaproteobacteria; order Burkholderiales; family Burkholderiaceae; genus Caballeronia; species Caballeronia sp. INML2. The sequence continues at coordinate 52,247 of NZ_JALQDH010000004.1, forward strand.
GCGGCTTCTGTACGGAACTGTGCGGCAAGGAGCACGCGTACATGCCGGTGGTGGTCGAAGTGCTGTCGGCTGACGACTACGCGAAGTGGGTCGACGCGCAAAAGAAGAAGATGGCCGCCGGCGCCGACGATCCCCTCAAGACCTACACGATGGAAGAGCTGAAGGCGCGCGGCCAGCAGGTCTACACGTCGAACTGCGCGGTCTGCCACCAGCCGACCGGCAAGGGTGCGGGCCAGTTCCCGGCGCTCGACGGCTCCAAGATCGCGAACGGCTCGATCGCCGACCATCTGAATATCGTGCTGCACGGCAAGGGTGCGATGCCGCCGTGGCAAGGCGTGCTGAACGACGTCGAGATTGCATCGGTCGTCACGTTCGAGCGCAACAACTGGGGCAACCACACGGGCGACCTCCTCCAGCCGAAGCAGGTGATCGACGCCAAAGCGGGCAAGATGCCGGCAGGCGGCGGCACTGCGGCGGCGGCATCGGCGCCTGAGGCTGCGAGCGCCGCGCCCGCGGCAGCCGAAGCAGGCGCGCCTGCGGCATCGGGCGCCGAAGCGTCGCAAGCCGCCGGGCTGCCCGCGAGCATCTACTTCGAGACGGGCAAGGACACGCTGCCCGCCGACGCGAAAAGCGCGGTGGAGGCCGCCGCCGCCTACGCAAAGGCGCATCCGGACGCGAAGATTGCGCTGTCCGGCTTCACCGATGCGACCGGCGGCGCCGATCTGAACGCCGATCTCGCGAAGCGCCGCGCGCAAGCCGTGCGCGACGCGTTGAAGGCCGCGGGCGTGTCGGAAGACCGTATCGTGCTGAAGAAACCGGAAACCATCACGGGCGGCGCCGATAACAAGGAAGCCCGCCGCGTGGAAATCAGTCCGGCTGCTTGACGTGCCGAGCGTGTCGCTTTCCTTCGCCCGACAGCAACGGAAAGCCACGCGTCATTGCCAAGTGCCCCGAGTATTCGCTTTAGGAGATGATTGTCATGTCTAGCATCGGACACGATGTAGGCGCAGGTCACGACCACGCGCACGACCATGCGCACGAGACGCCGCATGGCTGGCGCCGGTGGCTCTTCGCCACCAACCACAAGGACATCGGTACGCTGTACCTGTTGTTCTCTTTCATCATGTTCCTCTCGGGGGGCGTGATGGCGCTCGGCATCCGTGCCGAGCTGTTCGAGCCGGGCCTGCAGATCATGCGTCCCGAGTTCTTCAATCAGCTGACCACCATGCACGGCCTCATCATGGTGTTCGGCGCGATCATGCCGGCGTTCGTCGGTTTCGCGAACTGGATGGTGCCGCTGCAGATCGGCGCATCGGATATGGCGTTCGCGCGGATGAACAACTTCAGCTTCTGGCTGCTGCCGGCCGCTGCGGTGCTGCTCGTCGGCTCGTTCTTCGTGCCGGGCGGCGCAACCGCCGCGGGCTGGACGCTCTACGCGCCGCTCTCCACGCAGATGGGCCCGGGCATGGACTTCGCGATTTTCGCGGTCCACATCATGGGTGCGTCGTCGATCATGGGCGGGATCAACATCGTCGTGACGATCCTGAACATGCGCGCGCCCGGCATGACGCTCATGAAGATGCCGATGTTCGCGTGGACGTGGCTCATCACCGCGTACCTGCTGATCGCCGTGATGCCGGTTCTCGCCGGGGCGATCACGATGGTGCTCTTCGACCGTCACTTCGGCACGTCGTTCTTCAACGCGGCGGGCGGCGGCGATCCGGTCATGTACCAGCACATCTTCTGGTTCTTCGGTCACCCCGAGGTGTACATCATGATCTTGCCGGCGTTCGGGATCGTGTCGCAGGTGATCCCGGCGTTCTCGCGCAAGCCGCTGTTCGGCTATAGCTCGATGGTGTACGCGACCGCGTCGATCGCGATTCTGTCGTTCATGGTGTGGGCGCACCACATGTTCGCGACCGGCATGCCGGTGACGGGCCAGTTGTTCTTCATGTACGCGACGATGCTGATCGCGGTCCCGACGGGCGTGAAGGTGTTCAACTGGGTGGCGACGATGTGGCGCGGCGCGCTCTCCTTCGAGACCCCGATGCTCTTCGCGATCGGCTTCCTGTTCGTGTTCACGATGGGCGGCTTCACGGGCCTGATCCTGTCGATGGCGCCGCTCGACATCCAGATGCACGGCACGTATTACGTGGTGGCGCACTTCCACTACGTGCTCGTGGCGGGTTCGCTCTTCGCGCTGTTCGCGGGCTGGTACTACTGGGCGCCGAAGTGGACCGGCTGGATGTACAACGAAATGCGCGGAAAGATCCACTTCTGGGCGTCGATGATCTTCTTCAACATCACGTTCTTCCCGATGCACTTCCTGGGTCTCGCCGGCATGCCGCGCCGCTATGCGGACTATCCGGCGCAGTTCACGGACTTCAACCAGGTCGCGACGATCGGCGCATTCGGCTTCGGCCTCGCGCAGGTGTACTTCCTGTTCGCGGTCGCGCTGCCTACTTATCGTGGCGGCGGTGAACTCGAGAAGGCGGGCGACAAGCCGTGGGATGGCGCGGAAGGCCTCGAATGGACCGTGCCGAGCCCGGCGCCGTTCCATACGTTCGAGCATCCGCCGACGGTCGAATAAGTAGTCAGTCTGGTTCGCGGGGCTTCGTTGAACGTGCCCCGCGAACGAAAAAGTCAGGAAAGCATGGCCCCGAATCCACAAAAAAGACGCACGCCCGAGGAAATTCGCGCGGGCAACAAGCGGCTCGGAATCATCATGGTGTTGGTTGCCGCCGTCTTCTTTCTGGGTATCGTCGTCAGGCAATATCTGTTGTCGCGAGGGTAGGAAAGCAACGTGTCCACTCAGCAGGAAAATTCGCATGTCGACCGGTCCTTCAACCGGTCGATGCTGGTTAAGCTCTTCGTCGTGGCGGCGCTGATGTTCGGCTTTGGCTTCGCGCTCGTGCCGATGTACAGGGCGATCTGCCAGATCACGGGCATCAACAATCTCGTGCAGCGCGATGTCGGTGCGCGTGAGGCGAAGAATACGCAGGTCGACATGACCCGCACGATCTCGATCGAGTTCGACGCGAACGCGCGCGGGCCGCTGAGGTTCAAGCCCGAGCAGAACACGCTGGATATTCACCCGGGCGAAGTGATGACGGTGATGTACGACGTGACCAACGAGCAGAATCGCACGGTGAACGCGCAGGCGATCCCGAGCTATGCGCCGAAGCAGGCCACCGAGTACTTCAAGAAGATCGAATGCTTCTGTTTTACGCAGCAGACGCTCGCGCCGAACGAGACCAAGCGCATGCCGGTCGTGTTCGTCGTCGATCCGAAGCTGCCGAAGGATGTGAAGACGATCACGCTGTCGTACACGTTCTTCGAGTTGAACGCGCCGAAGTCGGTCGCGAAAGGTTCATGACGCCATGCGCGCGGACACGCCGAACAAGGGCGGTTTTCTCAAGCTCGTGAAGGCGGTGTTCTGGTCGTTCTTCGGGGTGCGCCGCCGGGCCGACCTGGAACGCGATGCCGCGCAGTTGAACCCGCTGCATCTGATTGCGGCGGGCGTCATCGGAGCGGTGCTGTTCATCGTCGTGTTGCTGCTCGTCGTGCGCGCGGTAGTGGGATAGACGGAAAACGCAGGGCATGGCCGACGCACGTGCAGTCGGGCAACCGGCGGCAAAAGAAAATTCAAGCAACTGGATCGAAGTGGAGAATCAACAATGAGCGGTCAAAACGAGAGCCCGTACTATTTCGTGCCGCATCCGTCGCGGCATCCGGTGATGGCTGCAACTGGCTTGCTGATCATGCTGGCCTCGCTGGCGTCGTGGGTGAACGGCCATAGCTTCGGGCCGGCCGGCACGTTCATCGGCCTGCTGTTCGTGTTGTTCGTGCTGTGGCACTGGTTCGGCGACGCGATCTCCGAATCCGAAGGCGGCATGTACGGCAAGCGCGTCGATGTGTCGTACCGCTGGAGCATGAGCTGGTTCATCTTCTCCGAAGTCATGTTCTTCGCGGCGTTCTTCGGCGCGCTCTTCTATGCCCGCGCAATCGCGATGCATGAGCTCGGCAGCCTCGACTACAAGCTCATTTGGCCTGACTTCACCGCCGTGTGGCCGAACAACGGCCCTGCCGCGCTCGTGCCGCATTTCCGCGCGATGGTGCCGTGGCCCCTGCCGACCATCAACACGGCGCTGCTGCTGTCCTCCGGCGCAACGCTGACGGTGGCGCACCACGCGCTGCGTGAAGATCATCGCAAGAAGGCGATCATCTGGCTGGGTGCGACCGTGCTGCTCGGTCTGATCTTCCTGTTCTGCCAGGGCTACGAGTATTTTCACGCGTATAACGAACTCAACCTGACGCTCAATTCGGGCGTGTACGGCTCGACGTTCTTCCTGCTGACCGGCTTCCACGGCTTCCACGTGTTCCTGGGCGGTACGATGTTGGCCGTGGTGATGTTCCGTTTGATCCGCGGCCACTTCTCGGCGGAGCACCACTTCGCGTTCGAAGGCGCGGCGTGGTACTGGCACTTCGTCGACGTCGTGTGGCTGGGTCTGTACGTCGTCGTCTACTGGCTGTAATGAATATCGAAGCGGGCGCGCGCGGTGCGCCGTCCGCGATGCAAGGCTGGCGGCGACGCCGGTCCGAGAGCAAAGAAGCAGTGACCAACACGCCGCCCTCGACGTCTCAAGGGGCGGCGTTGTCGTTTCGAGGACGTCGAAAGGTGCCGCGGCGCGACAATACGTCTCGTAGGGCCGTAGCCGGGCGGTGGGTTATCGTCCGATGGGAATGCCCGACGACTGAATCCAGCCCATCCAGTGCGCGAACAGGATGAAGAGGAAGAGCGAGATGGACAGCCCCACGCGTGCCGCGAGCGACCAGACCATCCGCTTCGTCCTGCCCCGGTCGGTCATCATGAAGTAGAGCGCCGAACCCAGGCTGCCGATGATAAGGATGAATGCAATAGCAACGATGATGTGCATGAAACCAGCCAGCGTTTTTGCTCAGGAACCACAGCGAGCAGTATGAATTTGGATCATCTCATTATCTCACTCGACAGATCGCGCCGTGCGGCGCCCGACCGGATCCCGGCAGTAAGGCTGGCAGCATGAAGATCCGGTTCTGGCCCGCGCTGCTGATTCTGATCGTCGTTGCGGTGACCGTGCGGCTCGGCTTCTGGCAACGCGATCGCGCGCATCAGAAAGAAGCGCTCAACGCACAGATCGTCGCGTTCGAGAACGCACCGGTGCGAGAAGTCGGCGTCGAGCCGATACCGCTCAAGTCGATCGAATTCCACCGCGTGGAGGCGCGCGGCGAGTTCCTGCCGGAACGCGTCGTGTATCTGGACAATCGTCCGTATAACGACCAGCCGGGCTTTTATGTCGTGATGCCGCTTAAACTCGAGGGCGGCGGCTATGTGCTCGTGAATCGCGGATGGCTGCCGCGCAACATGGCGGACCGCACGGGCATCGAGTCGTATGAAACGCCGAAGGGCGTCGTCGAGGTGCAAGGCATCGCGCGCGCGAATGCGTCGCAGGCGTTCGAGCTGGGCAGCGGCGGATCGGCCGCGCACAAGGAAATTCGGCAGAACCTCGATATCAGGTCGTATGCGGCCGAAACCGGGCTCGCCTTCCAGCCGTTCGTGATTCAGCAGACGAACGACACCGGCGACAAGCTCGTGCGCAACTGGCCCGCGCCGACGCTCGGCGTCGAGCGCAATTACGGATACATGCTCCAGTGGTGGGGCATGGCGGCCGCGGCTATCGGGTTTGGCCTGTATGCCGCGCGCCGCGCCGCGAAGAAGGGCGACGAGCCCGACGAGCGCGACGACGAAGCCGAGCACCACGCCTGACAATCGACCGAACAGAGACAAGTCTCCACCGATGCAATCACAACGCCCCACCGCCGCCGACGACAAGGCGCGCACGCCACAACGAACCGCCAGAAAAGGCTCCTGGATCAGCGGCCGCTGGATGCTCCTGCTGCTCGCGCTGGTGTGCGCCGCGCCGGTGATCGCGTCGTACCTGATGTACTACGTGTTCAAGCCGGCAGGCGGCACGTCGAGCTACGGTGCGCTGATCGACCCGCAGCGCCCGATCCCGGCGCAACTCGTCGTCATCGACGAGAAAGGGCAGAGCCTGCCGTTCAAGTCGCTCGAAGGCAAATGGCTGATGATCACGGTCAACGGCAGCGACTGCGACGAACAATGCGCGACGCGCCTCTATTTCATGCGCCAGGTGCGCGCGCTGCAATCGGGCGAGCGCGATCGCGTCGTGAACGTCTGGCTACGAACCGATGACAAACCAGTGTCCGACGTCATCAAGACCGCATACCCGCAGCCGGATACGCGCATGCTCGTCGCGGACGACAAGTCGATCGCGGCGTGGCTGCCCGTCGACGACGGCACGAAACTCACGGATCACATTTTTCTCGTCGATCCGAATGGCAATCTGATGATGCGCTTTCCGAAGAACCCCGATCCGAAGAAGATCAACGCGGATCTGGCGAAGCTTCTGAAGTGGTCGCGCATCGGTTAAAACGCGGGCTGAAGGTAAGAGAGCATGTTTTTACTGCAACTGGGTCTGATCGGCATCTGCATCGCGCTGCTGCCGCTTTCGTATGTCTGGGTCAAGGCCGATGACAACAAGTTCAGGAAGCTCGTCTGGCTGACGACGTTCCTGACGCTCGATCTCATCATGTTCGGCGGCTTCACCCGCCTCACCGATTCCGGCCTCGGCTGCCCCGACTGGCCGGGCTGCTACGGCACGTCGTCGCCCTTCATCGCGCACGCGCAAATTTCCGCCGCGTATCAGGCAATGCCGACCGGCCCCGTCAGCATGGTGAAGGCGTGGATCGAGATGCTGCATCGTTACTTCGCGATGGCGATCGGCGTGCTGATCATCGCGCAGGTGATCATCGCGTGGACCGCGCGCATCAAGAAGCGTCCGCTGCATGTGTCGCCGTGGTGGCCGACCGGCATCCTGGCGCTCATCCTGCTGCAAGGTGCGTTCGGCGCGTGGACCGTCACGCTCAAGCTGCAACCGGTGATCGTCACGACGCACCTGCTGCTCGGCCTCGCGCTGCTCGGCGTGCTCGGCTGGCTCGCGGCGCGCATGACGCCGATTCCATCGCTCGATTCGGGCGCCGCGCGCTGGATGCCCGCCGCGGCATTCGGGCTGCTGCTGCTCGTCGCGCAGATCGCGCTCGGCGGCTGGGTCAGCACGAACTACGCGGTGCTGGCGTGCACGGACTTCCCGCTGTGCAATGGCCAATGGGTTCCCCCGATGAACTTCGAGCATGGCTTCCATCTGTGGCGCGCCCTCGGCATGACCGGCGACGGCGACGTGATCTCGCAGGACGCGCTCGTCGCAATTCACTGGACGCATCGCACGTTCGCGGTGGTCGTCGTGCTGTATCTGCTCTGGCTTGCACTGAGACTGCGACGTTTCGAATCTCTGCGAAAGCCCGCAAACGGCGTATTGTTGATGATCGTCGTCCAGTTCCTGACGGGCATGTCGAACGTCGTGCTGCAATGGCCGTTGGCGGTCGCGGTCGCGCACAACGGCGGGGCCGCGATCCTGTTGCTGCTACTCGTTATGCTAAACTTTCGAATCTCTTCCAGCCGTCCCGGCCGCGCCGCAGTTCCCGCGCGCGACGTCGTTTCAGCGTGACTCCACATCATGGATAGCACGACACTCAATTCCCCACTCGGCAATCGCGCGTCGCAATACCTCGCGCTGACAAAGCCGCGCGTCACGCAGCTCGCCGTGTTTTGTGCCGTCATCGGCATGTTCCTGTCCACGCCCGGCATGGTGCCGTGGGACAAGCTGATCGGCGGCGTCGTCGGCATCTGGTTGCTGGCCGGTGCGGCATTTGCAATCAATTGTCTCGTCGAGCAAAAAGTCGATGCGAAGATGCGCCGCACCGCGTGGCGTCCGTCGGCACGCGGGCAAATCACGCCGACGCAGATTCTGACGTTCTCGGCGGTGCTCGGCGGCATCGGCATGTGGACGCTCTACACGTTCACCAATCCGCTCACGATGTGGCTCACCATCGCCACGTTCGTCGGCTATGCGGTCATCTATACGCTGCTGCTCAAGCCTTATACGCCGCAGAACATCGTGATCGGCGGCGCGTCCGGCGCGATGCCGCCCGCGCTCGGATGGGCCGCGGTAACCGGCACGGTGCCCGGCGACGCGTGGATTCTCGTGCTGATCATCTTCGTGTGGACGCCGCCGCATTTCTGGGCGCTCGCGCTGTATCGCCGCAAGGACTACGAAAACGCCGGCCTGCCGATGCTCCCGATCACGCACGGCGAGAAATACACGCTGCTCAACATCTTCCTGTACACGCTCGTGCTGTTCGCGGTCACGCTGATGCCCTATATTTCCGGCATGAGCGGCGTCGTGTACCTGGCGAGCGCGATTGCGCTCGGCGCGGGCTTCATCGGCTACGCGTGGAAGATGTATCGCGACTATTCGGATGCACTCGCGCGCAAGACCTTCCGATATTCAATCGTGTATCTGTCGTTGCTGTTCGGCGCGTTGCTCGTCGATCATTACGTGCGTACGGTGATCGGCGCATGATGGCTCTTCGTCGCGTATTTGCGCTGCTGGCGCTCGTGTTCTCCTGCGCGGCGCTGCTTTCGGCTTGTGAGAAAGCGCCCGATTTCAAGAATCTCGATATCACCGGCAACAAGCAGTTCGGCAGCGATTTCTCCCTGCCCGACACACACGGCAAGACGCGCACGCTTGCTGACTTCAAAGGCAAGGCTGTCGTGCTGTTCTTCGGCTACACGCATTGTCCGGACGTGTGCCCGACGACGCTCGCCGAACTCTCGCAAGCCATGCAGCAACTCGGCGACAAATCGAAGGACGTGCAGGTACTGATGGTCACCGTCGATCCGGCGCGCGACACGCCCGATCTGCTTGGCCAATACGTGGCAGCGTTCAACTCGTCGTATATCGGTCTGCGTCCGGCGAACGATGCGCAGCTCGCACAGGTCGCGAAGGACTTCCGGGTGTATTACGCCAAGTCGCAGGGAAAGACGCCCGACGATTACACGATGGATCACACCGCCGCGAGCTACGTGTTCGACAAGGACGGGAAGCTGCGTCTCTTCGCGCGCGACGGGCAGGGCGTCGAGCCGTGGGTTCACGACTTGAAGCTGCTGGTCGACTGATGGTGAAAGTGGCCCGCGCGGGCCACTTTGTTTTTCAGCTATCCAACGATGGCTCGGGCAGATTCAAGCCGCGCGCAAGCCGCGTCGCCTTGAACTCGGTGATGTCGTAATGCGCGAGTCCCTGTTGCGCGAACGGATCTTCCGCGATGATCGCATCGAGGCGATCGCGCTCGATGCCCGACGCCAGAATGATGCCGCCTTCGCGCGGCACCTTCGGCCCTGCGATCACGAAGACGCCCGCCGCAAAATAACGTTCGAGATAGACGCGATGCGCGTCGAGGGCATCGTCGATCTCGGCAAGCGCGCCGGTATATCGCAGATTGATTACGTACATGATGCTTGCCTCCGGCATGAGAGTTCGTGACGTTCCATGGCAATTCTAGCCGCACCTTGCGCAGGTGATATTCACATGAGCAATCTGTATTTCGTCCCGCACCGTTGCTGTGCGAACATCCGTCACCCGGTTTGAATCGTTCGCCGGGCACGACTCAGGCAATTCCAGCAAGAACGCATCATCGAAACAGGAACACCATGCAGCGCAGAAATTTGCTCAAAGCCATAACCGCCGTCGCGGCGTCCGCCGCGTTGTTCACGAGCCTCGCCGCTCACGCCGATGACAAGGTGATCAAGGTGGGCACCATCAGCGGCCCGGACGCGCAGATCTGGCAAGTCGTGCAGAAGGTCGCGAAGCGCGAGGGGCTCAACGTGAAGGTGATCGAGTTCAACGATTACGTTCAGCCAAACGCAGCGCTCGACGCCGGCGATCTCGATGCCAACAGCTTTCAGCATCAGCCGTATCTCGACAGCCAGATCAAGCAGCGTGGCTACAAGATCGTGAACGCGGGGCTCACGTATATTTCGCCGCTCGGCGTCTATTCGAAGAAGCTGAAGTCGCTAAAGGATCTGCCGCAGGGCGCGAAGGTCGCGGTGCCGAATGATCCGTCGAACGAGAATCGCGCACTTCTGCTGCTGCAATCGCAAGGCGTGATCAAGCTGAAGGCGGGCGCAGGCACGAACGGCAATAATGCGACGGCGCTCGACGTGGCGGAAAATCCGAAGAAGGTCAAGCTCGTGGAGCTCGATGCGGCGCAACTGCCGCGCACGCTCGCCGATGTCGATGCGGCCGCGATCAACACGAACTTCGCGCTCGCGGCGGGTCTGCAACCGACGAAGGACGCGATCGCGCTCGAGGACGTGCATAGCCCGTACGCGAACCTGATCGCGGTGCGCGCAAAAGACAAGGACCAGCCGTGGGTGAAGAAGCTGGTCTCGGCCTATCAGTCCGAAGACGTGCGCCAGTTCCTCAAGAGCGAGTTCAAAGGTTCGGTCGTGCCGTCGTTCTGAGAGCGATTGCGCACGAATATGCAGCGGCGTCCCACGGGACGCCGTTTTTTACTTGCGCGGCCGTTCAGTCTACGAAGATCGGCTGCAGTTCTCGTTGCCACACCATTCCCTTGGATCCTTCCATAACGGGCGTGAAGCCGGATCGCACGAACAGGGCGCAAAGCTCTTCATGCGGTTCATCCAGGCGGCAGATGACCCGATCATAGCGAGCGCCGTGCGCGAAGTTCGTGCATGCCGCGACGAGCCGCTCGCCGAGCCCGCGCCGCCGCGCGCCCGGTTCGACGAACAATAGTTCGATTCGCGCCTGACTTTCGGACTCCGCAGTAAGCAGCGCCGCGCCGACGCGCATGGCCTCGCCCTGTTCGGCCACCCAGCAGGCGATGCGCGGTGTGCTCGCCTGCATCTCGGCGAGAAAGTGCGCCACCGCCCTCGCCGTGCGCGCCTCGCTGGAAAACTTCGGCCGCTCGCCCGAATACAGATGAGCCTGACGCTCGATCATCCAGCCGAAGTCTCCGGCGCGGGGGACGCGAAGCCGGGCTTCTCCTTCGGCGCACCCCGGTGAAAGAAGCCGTTCGACGTCTGCCATTGCAGTGCATAGCTGATCGATTTCGGCGGTAGTCAGCCGTTTGAGCAGCATGGCGGTTTCCGCGGAAACATGCAGGTCGATCTCGTCGACCTTTGCTTTTGCCTCGGGCGTGATGCGCAGCAGGTGCGCGCGGCCATCCAGCTCGTTCTTTCGCCGCACGACGAGGCCGAGCTTGTGAAAGTTGTTGATCAACCTGCTCAAATGGCCCGTGTCCAGCCCGAGGTTGCGCGACAAGTCTGCGGCCGTTGTGGCCCGCGCTTGTCCCAGCTCGTGAAGGATGCGTACTTCCGTCAGGGAAAAGCTGCTTTTATGTAGCCGCTCGTGGAGTGCGCCTGTGTGGCGCGCATAAAAGCGGTTAAAGCGGCGCACCGCTTCGACAGCCCGGCTCGGATCGGAACAGCCCATCGCGTCAGTCTCTCATCGATATTGTTGGAATTAATCGGAATCCGAATTAATGCGCGCATTGTGCCAAAGAAGAACGATCGTGCGAATACGAAAATGCCCGAAAAAAGGGCTATCGGCCGTTTAATTGACCAGTTCATCCACTGGGCTGCGTGTAGGGGTAAGTCCTGATGGCATGTTTGTTCCGATTCGTCCTCGCAAAAGCACTTAACTATTTGATTTGTTTGAAAATTTGACGATCGTCCTCCGATGCCGGTTTAACGTTGACTGGTATTATGTTGGTTATATAATGGGCTCCAATTCGGCACTGAGAGCGTTCGATGAAGCATCGCTGGCAGGATTTGACGCCGGAGGCGCAGAGCGATACGCCACTTTATTTACAGTTGGCGTCGCGTCTCGCCAAAGCGATTCATGCGGGAAACTGGGCGGCCGGCGAGGCGCTGCCTTCGGAGCGCACGCTCTCCGAAGGCGTCGGCGTATCGCGTATCACGGCGAGGAAGGCTCTCGCACTGCTCGTTGAGCAAGGCTTGATCAGGCGCGTGCGCGGCGCGGGCAGTTTCATCACGCCGCGTGTCGAAGACCCGCTCTCCCGGCTCACCGGCTTCACCCGAAAGATGGAACAGCGCGGCTTTACGCCGGATTCGATCTGGCTGGATCGCGGACTGCGCACAGCGAGTCGCGACGAAACGGTGCGGCTAGGTCTGTCGCCGGGCGCGTCCGTTGCGAGCCTAAGACGTCTGCGGCGCGCGGACGGCATCGTGATGGCGGTCGAGCACTCGGCCTTGCCCGTCGCCGTGGTGCCGGACCCGCTCGCGATCGGCGCGTCGCTGTATCGGCATCTCGAGGAGCGCGGGTTGTCGGTGGTGCGTGCATTGCAGCACTTCCGTGCAGTGAACGCGGGCGCGGAAATCGCGCGGCTGATGGGCGTGGCGCCGCGCGCCGCATTGCTCGTGATCACGCGGATCGGCTATTCGGCGGATCAACGTGCGATCGAATCGACGGACACCTACTGTCGCGACGACTACTACGACTTCGTCGCCGAACTGCATCGATAAGCGTCGGTACAGACGCGCATGACCCGATACGCATCGAGAGAGCAAACAAGAGAACGAGAGGACCCAAGGAAGCCGTTCGCTTTTTTCGTGACGAAAGCCTGCTCGCAGCACGGCGCGGACGGCACTGAACCTCATCCATGCAGCGCGTACTTCCAGAGAACTTCATGCTGAAAGGAAACATACTCACGACCGACGGCTGGATCCACGGTTCGATCCGCGTCGAGAACGGCCGCGTGACGGCGCTCGAAGGCCATATCGCCGATCCGCTCGCCAACGACGCGCCGTACATCCTGCCAGGCTTCATCGATCTGCACGTGCATGGGGGCGGCGGGCGCGACATCATGGAAGGCGGCGATGCGGCGGACACCGTGGCGCTGCAGCACGCGCAACACGGCACGACGAGCCTGCTCGCAACCACGATGACCGCGCCGCGCGACGAGTTGATGGAAGTCGTCGCGGGTCTCGGCGAACAGGCGAAACACCGCGCCGCCGGCGGCGCGCGCATGCTGGGCGTGCATCTGGAAGGCCCGTACATCAACCCGGGCAAGCTCGGCGCGCAGCCGGACGCCGCTGCGGTCGCGGTGCGCGACGAAGTGCTGAAGTACCTCGAGCTCGCGCCGATCCGCGTCGTCACGATCGCCCCGGAAATCTCGGGCCATCTGGACATCATTTCGGAACTGGCCGCGCGCGGCGTGCGCGTGCAACTCGGCCATTCGCTCGGCACGTATGACGACGCCGTCAACGCGCTCAAGCATGGCGCGCGCGGCTTCACGCACTTGTTCAATGCAATGTCGCCGCTGCATCACCGCGATCCCGGCATGGTCGGCGCGGCGCTCGCGCATGCCGAATACGCCGAGCTCATTCCCGATCTGCTGCACGTGCATCCGGGCGCCATCCGCGCCGCGATGCGCGCGATCCCGCGTCTCTATGTCGTGACCGACAGCACCTCGGCGGCCGGCATGCCCGACGGCGAATATCGCCTCGGCAGTCAGCACGTCACCAAATGCATGGGCGGTGTGCGTCTCGCGGACGGCACGCTCGCCGGCAGCACCCTGACCATGGATCAGGCGCTGCGCAATCTCGTCTCGCTGGGCATTCCGCTCGCGGACGTCTCGAATCGCCTGTCGCGTTTCCCCGCCGACTATCTCGGGCTCGAAGACCGCGGCCGCATCGCGCGCGGCGCATGGGCCGATCTCGTCGTGCTCGACCGGGAACACGCGCTGACCGCCACGTATGTCGAAGGAGAATCAATTGTCGAATATGCTTAATGAGGCGCTGGAGTCCGCCGACGTCGTCGCGGCCCAGCTCGCCGATACCTCGCGCATCGAAGAGCTCGCGGTCAAGCTCGCCGAGCAGCCGCGCCACGTCGCGCTGACGGTGGCGCGCGGCAGTTCCGATCACGCCGCCAGTTATTTCGCAAGCCTGACAATGAGCCGTGTCGGCGTGCCGGTCGCATCGCTGCCGATGTCGGTCGCCACGCTCCAGCAGGCGCCGCTGCGTGTCTCCGGGCAACTCGCCGTCGCGTTCTCGCAATCCGGCAAGAGCCCCGATCTCGTCGGTACGATGCAGGCGCTGCGCGACGCGGGCGCGTTCACCGTCGCGGCAGTCAATGTCACCGGTTCGCCGCTCGAAAGCGCGTGCGAATATTTCCTGCCGCTGCTCGCCGGTCCCGAGCTGTCGGTCGCAGCGACCAAGAGCTACATCGCGATGCTGTCGCTGTCGGCCATCGTCATCGCGCACGTTCAGCGCGACGTCGAATTGCTCAATTCGCTGAAATCGCTGCCCGACGCGCTGCGTGCCGCGGGCAAGCTCGACTGGACGCGCGCCGTGACCGAGCTTACGGACGCCGATCGCATGATCGTGATCGGCCGTGGCCTCGGCCTCGCGATCGCGCAGGAAGCCGCGCTCAAGCTGAAGGAAACCTCGGGCATCCAGGCCGAAGCGTTTTCGAGCGCGGAAGTGCGCCACGGTCCGATGGAAATCATCGACCGCGACTATCCGCTGCTCGTGTTCGCGCCGCGCGGGCCGGAGCAGGCGGGCCTCATCCAGCTTGCCGCGGATATGCGCGCTCGCGGCGCGCGCGTGCTGCTCGCCGCACCCGAGGACGTTGCGGACGCGGAGTTGCCGCTCGTCGCCACCGATCACCCGGCGCTCGATCCGATCGCCGCGATCCTTTCTTTTTATGTGATGGCCGCGGGTCTGGCCGCCGCACGCGGCCGCAATCCCGACGCGCCGCGCCACCTGAACAAGGTCACCGAAACCCATTGAGCGAGATAGCCGATGCGCCGTGCCGAGGAGTCACTGTTGAACCATTCCGTCAATAATCCGAACGATGTCGTGCTGCTCGCGCCGTTCACCGGTCCCGTCGTGCCGCTCGCCGACGTGCCGGACCCCGTATTCGCCGAGGGCATGTTCGGCGACGGCATCGGCATCGATCCGCTCGATAACGTGCTTGTTTCGCCCTGCGACGGCACGATCACGCATCTCGCGCGCACGCATCACGCGGTGACGGTGCGCACGCAAGAAGGCGCGGAGATTCTCGTGCATATCGGCATCGACACGGTCGAGCTGAGCGGCAAGGGCTTCGCGCCGAAGGTCGAGCAAGGCGCGACGGTGCGCGCGGGCGATCCGCTCATCGAATTCGATGCGGACTTCGTCGCGCAGCACGCGCCGAGCCTGGTCTCCGTGATTGCAGTCGCAAACGGCGATGCCTTCGACGTCATCGATCGCGCTGGCCGCGGCGTGCTGAAGGCGGGCTCACGCATGCTGGTGTTGCGCGCGAAGCAAGGCGAGAAAGCCGAAACGGCACGCGCGGGCGCGGTCGTGCTGGAGGAAGCGCGCCGCAGCGTGACGCTGGCGCACGCGGGCGGTCTGCATGCGCGTCCGGCTGCCCGGGCGCGCGAAGCGGCGCGCGGTTTCGACGCGAAGGTCGAAGTGCGCTACCAAGGCAGGAAGGCGCCGGTTGAAAGCGTCGTCGGTCTGCTCGGTCTCGGAGCGGGCGAGGGCGCGACCATCGAACTGGTTGCTATCGGCGGGCAGGCGCAGCAGGCGATCGAAGCGGTTGCCGCCGAATTGCTGCGCGCGGCGCAAGGCGAAGTCGAAGAGACGCCCGCGCGCGCGAAGTCGCCCGCGCCGGTCGCCAGGGCAGCCGGTGCAGGAGAGCCGCTGCCGCCGAACACGCTTGCCGGCGTGTGCGCGGCGCCGGGCATCGCGGTCGGCAAGCTCGTGCGCTGGGACGATCAGGAAATCGTGCCGCCCGAACAGGCGGGCGGCTCGTCGGCGGCGGAAAGCCGTGCGCTGGACAAAGCCATCGCCCAGGTCGATGCCGAACTCGGCGAAACGGTGCGCACCGCGTCGCAGCGCGGCGCAGTCGGCGAAGCGGGCATTTTCGCGGTGCATCGCGTGCTGCTCGAAGATCCGACGCTCGTCGATGCCGCGCGCGATCTGATCAGCCTCGGCAAGAGCGCGGGCTTCGCGTGGCGCGAGGCGATCCGCGCGCAAATCGCGCTGCTTTCGAACGTGCAGGACGACCTGCTCGCGGAGCGTGCCGCCGATCTTCGTGATATCGAAAAGCGCGTGTTGCGCGCGCTCGGTCTGAACAAC
This sequence comes from Caballeronia sp. INML2, assembly GCF_023631365.1. NCBI lineage: Bacteria > Pseudomonadati > Pseudomonadota > Betaproteobacteria > Burkholderiales > Burkholderiaceae > Caballeronia > Caballeronia sp. INML2. Next base: position 68,373 of record NZ_JALQDH010000004.1, read on the forward strand.
ACCGCGGCGCGCGAACTGCCCGAAGAGACCGTGCTCGCGGCCGCGGAATTCACGCCGTCCGATCTGTCTTCGATCGACCGCACGCGCGTCACCGCGCTCGTCATGGCGCGCGGCGGCGCGACCTCCCACGCGGCGATCATCGCGCGGCAGATCGGCATTCCGGCGCTCGTCGCCATCGGCGATGCGCTGCACGCGATTCCCGAAGGCACGCAAGTGGTCGTGGATGCATCGGCGGGACGGATCGAGCATGCGCCGACCGCGCTCGACGTCGAACGCGCGCGCAACGAACGCGAACGGCTCGCGGGCGTGCGCGAGGCGAATCGCAAGCTTTCGCGGCAAACCGCATCGACGAAGGATGGCAGGCATATCGAAATCGCCGCGAATATCGCGACGCTCGACGACGCGAAGGCCGCCGTCGAAAACGGCGCGGATGCGGTCGGCCTGTTGCGCACCGAACTGCTGTTCATCCATCGCCAGTCGGCGCCGACGGTCGCGGAGCACGCGCAGAGCTATCAGGGCATCGTCGATGCGCTGCAGGGCCGCACCGCGATCATCCGCACGCTCGATGTCGGCGCGGACAAGGAAGTCGACTATCTGACGCTGCCGCCCGAAGAAAATCCGGCGCTCGGTCTGCGCGGCATCCGCCTCGCGCAGGTGCGCCCCGATCTGCTCGACGACCAGTTGCGCGGCCTGCTTGCCGTGAAACCGCTCGGCACCGTGCGCATCCTTTTGCCGATGGTGACGGATGCGGGCGAGTTGCAGCGCTTGCGTGCGCGCATCGACGAACTGGCGCGCGAAGCGGGCCGAACCGAGCCGATCGAAGTGGGCGTGATGATCGAAGTGCCGTCGGCGGCGCTGCTCGCGGATCAACTCGCGAAACACGCGGATTTCCTCTCGATCGGCACCAACGATCTCACGCAGTACACGCTCGCGATGGACCGCTGCCAGCCCGATCTCGCCGCGCAGTCCGATGGCCTGCATCCCGCTGTGCTGCGCCTCATCAAGGCGACGGTGCAAGGCGCGGAAAAGCACGGCAAATGGGTCGGCGTGTGCGGCGCGCTCGGCGGCGATCCGGTCGCGGCGCCCCTGCTCGTCGGCCTCGGCGTGACCGAGTTGTCGGTCGATCCGGGGTCCGTGCCCGGCATCAAGGCGCGCGTGCGCAATCTCGATTACCAACTGTGCCGCCAGCGCGCCGAGGACTGCCTCGCGCTCGAATCGGCGCAGGCAGTAAGAGCGGCAAGCCGCGAAATCTGGCCGCAGGACTGAGCGTCCGATTCGTCGACCAGAGCTGGCGCCTCGGCGCCCGCCCTGGTCCCGTTCGAAGCCACAGACGGATTCGCGGATCCTTCAATCCCAGCAATCCCCGAAGCAGTAACGACAAGACTTATATTTTTGGAGAACCCGATGGACGCCAACCCGTTTGCAAAGATGCAGCGACTAGGTCGCGCGCTGATGCTGCCGATCGCCGTGTTACCGGTGGCCGGCCTGCTTCTGCGTCTCGGCCAGCCCGACGTCTTCAACATCAAGATGATCGCCGACGCCGGCGATGCGATTTTCACCAACCTGCCGCTCCTGTTCGCGATCGGCGTGGCGGTGGGTTTCGCGAAGGACAACAACGGCACGGCGGGTCTCGCCGGCGCGATCGGCTACCTCATCGAAGTGGCCGTGATGAAGGACATCAACGACAAGCTCAACATGGGCGTGCTGTCGGGGATCATCGCCGGTGTGGTGGCGGGCTATCTGTACAACCGGTACAAGGACATCAAGCTGCCCGAGTATCTGGCGTTCTTCGGCGGCAAGCGCTTCGTGCCGATCGTCACGGGCGTCGCGTGTCTGATACTCGGCATCGTGTTCGGCTACGTCTGGCAGCCGGTGCAGGCGGCCATCGACGCCGCGGGCAACTGGCTGACGACGGCCGGCGCGCTCGGCACCTTCGTGTTCGGCGTGCTGAACCGGATCCTGCTCGTGACGGGTCTTCACCACATCATCAACTCGCTCGCGTGGTTCGTGTTCGGCTCGTTCACGCCGCCCGGCGGCGGCGCGGTGGTGCATGGCGACCTGCATCGCTTCTTCGCGGGCGATCCGACCGCGGGCGGCTTCATGACCGGCTTCTTCCCGATCATGATGTTCGGCCTCCCGGCAGCCTGCCTCGCGATGTTCCATGAGGCGCCGAAGGAGCGCCGCGCGATCGTCGGCGGCCTGCTGTTCTCGATGGCACTGACCGCGTTCCTGACGGGCGTGACCGAGCCGATCGAGTACAGCTTCATGTTCCTCGCGCCGGTTCTCTACGCGATCCACGCGGTGCTGACGGGCCTGTCGCTCGCTATCTGCTCGGCGCTCGGCATCCATCTGGGCTTCACGTTCTCGGCGGGCGCGATCGATTACGTGCTGAACTACGGCCTGTCGCAGCGCGGCTGGATGGCGCTCGTCGTCGGCGTCGTTTACTTCATCATCTACTACGGTCTGTTCCGCTTCTTCATCCGCAAGTTCAACATGGCGACGCCGGGCCGCGAGCCGGCCACGACCGATGCGCAAACCGACGCCGACACGACCGTCGCAGGCGGCCTGATTCCGCCGGTTCCGGGCGCGGCGGTGGCGGCATCGAACACGCGCGCTGCAAAGTACGTCGCGGCGCTCGGCGGCGCGTCCAACCTGACGCTCGTCGATGCCTGCACGACGCGTCTTCGTTTGTCGGTGGTGGATTCGGAGAAAGTGTCGGAGCCGCAGTTGAAGACCATCGGCGCGCGTGGCGTGCTCAAGCGCGGCGCGACCAACGTGCAGGTGATCATCGGACCGGAAGCGGACCTGATCGCCGATGAAATCCGCAGCGAGCTCGAGCACTCGTCGACGCGCGGCGCAACGCCCGCATCGTCGACGCCGGCGCAACCGGCCGTGGCAGCGGTGAGCGTCGATCAGACGCCCGGCCCGCTCGATCCGGACCCGTTCCGCTGGCTCGCCGTGTTCGGCGGCGCGACCAATGTCGCATCGCTCGATGCGGTCGCCCAGACGCGCCTGCGCGTGGTCGTGCGTGATCCGTCGTCGGTGGATCGTCAGCGTTTGTCGTCGCTGGATGTGGCGTGGGTGTCGGCCGATACGTTCCACATCGTCGTGGGCGCGGCGGCGCAGCGTTATGCCACGCAGCTTTCCTCGCGCTTGTCGGGTAGCGGCGGCGGTGCAGCGCCGATGCCGGCGTGATGCAATAGACCATGCTTGAAAGCGGGCGGCACCCTCTGGGTGCCGTTTGCTTTTCGCGCAAGGTCAAAGAAAAAGCCCGCCGTCTCATCGACGGCGGGCTTTGCAATTTTTGTTACGACACAGTCAGGTGTTACGCGAAGTCGTGCAGCGCCGAGCGCATCTTCTTCATTGCGCTCGCCTCGATCTGGCGAATACGCTCCGCCGATACGCCGAACTCGTCCGCCAGTTCATGCAGCGTTTTGCCGCCCGAACCGTCGTCCTGCACGTCGAGCCAGCGCGCCGTGATGATGCGGCGGCTGCGCTCATCCAGCGATTCGAGCGCTTCGGCAAGGCCGTCGCTTTGCAGCTTGTCGAACTGGCGCGCTGCAATGACGTTAGTCGGCTCGTTGTGCGAGTCCGCCAGATAGGCGATGGGCGCGAACGCTTCCTCGCCGTCCTCGACCTGCCCTTCGAGGGCGATATCGCCGCCCGACAAGCGGGTTTCCATCTCCGCCACTTCCTCGCGCTTCACCTTCAACTCGTTGGCGAGACCGTCGATCTCGTCCGGCGTGAACGCCGAATGGCTCGTCTTGTGACTGCGCAGGTTAAAGAACAGCTTGCGCTGCGCCTTCGTCGTTGCGACCTTCACCATGCGCCAGTTGCGCAGGATGTACTCGTGAATCTCGGCCTTGATCCAGTGCATTGCATACGACACCAGGCGCACGTTTTGCTCGGGGTCGAAGCGCTTCACGGCTTTCATCAGACCGATATTGCCTTCCTGGATCAGATCCGCGTGCGGCAGTCCGTAACCTAGATAGTTACGGGCGATCGACACGACGAGGCGCAGGTGCGAAAGCACAAGCTGACGCGCGGCGTTCAGGTTGCCCTGCTCGCGGAACTCGGTGGCGTACTGACGTTCCTCTGCCGGCGAAAGCATCGGAATACGGTTCACTGCTTGTATGTATGAATCGATGTTGCCGATCTGGCCGGTCAGCATCGACGACTGTGCGTACGTCAGCGCGCCTGCCGAAGATGCCTTGGCAGGTGCCGAGTTCACAACATTCGGTAGGGTCATCGCATTGGTCACGCTCATAAGCTCCTTATCAACAATTCATTCGCCGCTTAACAGCAGCGGAAGTCAGACATGATATTAGCACTCCGGTTCAACGAGTGCTAAGTGTTAGAGGAGAGGGGAATGTGAGAGTTCCCACAAATACTATCGAATTTGCGGGATCAATAGGACAGTCCGTTGCATCATAAACGGAAGAATCTACCGGTACAGGGCATGCGTCGAATTCTTTACCGCTCTTACGCGCTCGGGCGAAAGAAAATTCAACAAACCGGGTGGCCGGCTGCGTTTCCTGCAAGTACTGAAAAAGGTCACTAGAATTCGGCGAGACAATGCTCTTCGTGAAACACGCCCGTCATCCGAGAACATGGGGTGCTCATGCATAAACACAAGAGTTCGTGGCATCGCACGCTTTCCCGCGTGGCGATCTGCACGGCGTTCGGCCTGGCGTCGGCGGCAGCGCATGCTGATCGATTCGGCCTTCAGATTGCAGGCGGCGTCGCCGATCGCGACATCAAGAAAGCCGACCTCGGCGTGGCCTGGGATCCTGGCCTCACGTGGTGGGAGATCGGCGGGTTCCACTTCACGCTCATCGGCGAAGGTCACGTGTCCTACTGGCACACGACCGAGGACAATGCCGTCCACCCGAACATCTGGGAATTCGGCATTACGCCGGTCGTGCGCTTCGTAAAAAGCTCCGGCTATTTCCGGCCGTTCATCGAGGCGGGCGTCGGCGTGCGGCTGCTTTCGCATACGCGCATCACGGAGGATTTCTCCGTCGCGACGGCGTTCCAGTTCGCCGACATGGTGGGCGTCGGCATGATCTTCGGCGCGAAGCAGAACTATCAGGCGGGCTTTCGCTTCCAGCATCTGTCGAACGGCGGTATCAAAGAGCCGAATCCTGGTATAAATTTCAGCCAGCTATATCTGCAATACAACTTCTGACGAGGCGCCGGTGCATCGGTTCCTCGACACAAGGGGACTCGACAGATGCCGGCAAAAACCATTGAGGCCATTCGCGGCCTCGAGCGCGACCGCTTCCGTGCGATGGTCGACGGCGACGGCCCGGCGCTGGACGCGCTGCTGGCCGAAAACGTCAGCTACGTCCATACGAACGGCAAGCGGGAGACGAAGCGCCAGTTCATCGACGCGATCACCGCAGGTCGCCGCCGTTACCGGCAGATCGAGATTCAGTCGCAGGACGTGCTGCCCGCCGGCCGCGATACGTGCCTCGTCTCGGGCCGCGCGCTGGTCGAGATGGAATCGAAGAACGGCGCGCTGCTATTTCCGATCGCCTATACCGCCGTCCACGTGCAGACCGAGGGCCAATGGCAACTGCTCGCGCTGCAGGCGACGCGCGTGGCACTCGAATAGCCACGCGCGCCGTTCGTCAGGCTTCTACGGCTTCGTCCTGCCGCACATTCTCTGCGACGCGCCCGGAGCGGTTCACTGCGCTCACGACCGCATCGGCGACTGCGAGCGCCGGATTCGCATGTACGGCGACGCCGAAGCGCGTCTGGCCCTCGCCGACGCGGTAGCCGACGAACGCCGCCGTGTCGCCGCTCGCCGTCACGGCCGTCTCGAACCAGTTCACGTTCGCGTCCACGCCGAGCGCTGCGGCGACCGTCTGCGCGTAGGCATCGCCGCTCGTCGTGCTCGCCGGCGGTGCAACCGTGACGCGCTTTCCGAACACCGACAACGTCGATACATCGACCCGCGAAACCGGCCCGCCGGCATCGAAATATTCGCGCTTGAAGAGCTCGCAGATCGCGTCGCCGCCGATTTCGGCGCCGGATGCATCGGTGATCTGCTGCACGGCGTGGCTGAACTCGATCTGCACGCGGCGCGGCGGCGTGAAGCCGAGCCCGCGTTCGAGCAGAAAAGTCGAGCCGCCCTTGCCGGACTGGCTGTTCACGCGAATCACGGCATCGTAGCTGCGGCCGAGATCGGCGGGATCGATCGGCAAATAGGGCACTTCCCACATCGTGCCCGGTACGCGCTGCGCGAGACCCTTGCGGATCGCGTCCTGATGCGAACCCGAAAATGCGGTGAACACGAGGTCGCCCGCATACGGATGACGCGGATGCACCGGAATCTGGTTGCAGCGCTCGACGACGCGGCGCACGGCGTCGATATCGGAGAAATCGAGCCCCGGGTCGATGCCCTGCGTGTAGAGATTCATCGCGAGCGTGACGAGATCGACATTGCCGGTGCGCTCGCCATTGCCGAAAAGGCATCCTTCGATGCGGTCCGCGCCCGCGAGCACCGCCATTTCCGCCGCGGCGACCGCCGTGCCGCGATCGTTATGGGGATGCACTGACAGCACGATGCTGTCGCGAAAGCCCATGTTGCGGTCCATCCACTCGACCTGATCGGCGAACACGTTGGGCATCGCCGCTTCGACCGTCGCGGGCAGGTTCACGATCATCTTGTGATCGGGCGTCGGACGCCACATTTGCGCGACCGCGTCGCACACTTCCCGCGCGAACGGCAACTCCGTCATGCTGAAGGTCTCGGGCGAGTATTGATAGATCCAGTGCGTTTGAGGCCGCGCGGCCGCGCATTCCTTGATGAGGCGCGTGCCTTCGACGGCGAGCGCCTTCACTTCGTCCTTCGACTGATTGAACACGATCTTGCGGAACGACGGCGCGATCGCGTTATAGAGATGCACGATCACCTTGCTCGCGCCCTCGACCGCTTCGAACGTGCGCTCGATCAGCTCGCGGCGCGACTGCACGAGCACTTCGATGGTCACGTCGTCCGGAATGCGCTTTTCGTCGATCAACATGCGCACGAAATCGAAATCGGTCTGCGACGCCGACGGGAATCCCACCTCGATTTCCTTGAACCCGATTTTCACCAGCATCTCGAAGAACTCGAGCTTCGCGGCAATGCTCATCGGTTCGATGAGCGACTGGTTGCCATCGCGCAGATCGGTGCTCATCCAGATGGGCGCCTTCTCGATCGTGCGGGTCGGCCAGCGACGGCCATTCAGACGGACTTGCGGAAACGGGCGGTATTTCTCGGCGGGGTTCGGCATCATGATCGTCGATCTCTCTTCGGACAGTTTGCGTAGCGCCTGCGAGAGAGGCCGTGTCCGGCGGCTGGCCGGGCGTGGCGGGATGCACGTGAGACGGAGCGGCGCGCGCGTGTCCCGGGATCACCAGCGACGGTGACGCCTGTGACCAACGTGAACGTGCGCGGAGCAACGTGCATTTGACCCTCGCGTTTCCGTTTCGCGGGATGCGCGAACGAAAAGCTGACGACTACAGGTGGTAAGAAAAGGAACTACTGGGACTTCTGGCAGGACCGGGCGCCTTGCGACGCGCGGCGCTACATCTGGCGACTTACGCTAGACGTAGCGATAGGGGCCGCGCTAGGCGGCCCGGAATAATTCGGAGGGAGGCGGGCTGGGTGAAACTCATGTAATCGACTTTAAACCACCGTTGAATAGCGTGTCAAATGGGATTTGCCTGACCGACAGCTGGTTTACGCACCACATTGGCAATCACTTCGACCTGGCGCGTGACCGCGGGCGGCACCGGCACGTCGCCGCGCAGCACGCATTCGATCCACCGCGCGGTGGTCGCTGCGTCGAGGGTGTCGGGCAGGTCGACCGGAGGCGTGTGCGGCTGAGAGTGCTCGGGCGTGATCAGCGTCTCGACGTGGCCGTCGTGGAACCAGTCGACCTGCACCTGGCGGCGCGTGTCCGCGACGGCTTCGCCTTCGGTGCCGCGCGCGAGCAGTGCGCCGCCCGCCGCCGCGTCCGGGTGCTCGGTGAAAAGTCCGGTAAGGCTCTCGCGATACTCGGGATGGGTGTAGTTGACGAGCCTCAGGCCCGGCTCGGCGAAGGGCTGAAGGATCTTCACGAGCGTGTGCGTCGAATTGCGCACGCCCATGCGGCGTCTCAGCGCCAGCAACCGTGCGAGCTTGGGCGCGAGCACGGCGATCGGCGCGAATGCGAGACGGCGCGACGCGAGGCTGTCTTCGATTTCATCGTGTGAAGCCGCGTGCGCGATACCCAGTTCGGCGAAAATCGCGGCGCTCGTGACGCGGCCCGGATCGTCGGTGACACCGTGCACCAGCACCGGCACGCCTTCGCGCGCAAGCAAGAGCGACAACAGCGGCACGAGATTCGGCGTCTTGCGTGCGCCGTTGTAGCTCGGAATCGACACGGGCCGCGCGTGCTCTCGTCCATCCTGGACATGCAGCGGCTCGAACGAGCGATGCGCGGCGGATAGCATGGCGGCGAGCTCGGCGGCGGTTTCGCCCTTGACGCGATAGGCGAGCAGTACCGCGCCGAGTTCGAGTTCAGAGACGCGATCCTCGAGTATCGCTTCGTAGAGCGCGTAGGTGTCGTCGTGCGAGAGGGCGCGCGCGCCGTTCGGCCCGCGGCCGATTTCCTTGATATAACGCGCGCAGTTGAAAGCGGGGGGAGCGGAGTCGGTCATCGGAAAGTTGGGGCGGATCGGGTGCTCGATTTCGTACTGCGAGCGATGCCGTCGCGCGTTTTAAGGTGCAAGAAGGTTATTGAGTACCGTATTTGACGAGCGCTGGCAAGCTGCACCGAGCGAGCGTCTCCCGCCAGGTGTGTCCGATGCTTACGAATGACGGCGCTTTCGTCGACCCGCCGATGGCTCGTCGAAAGCTCGCAAAGCCGCGCCCGACAAGCTCCGCCACGCTTTGCGCGCGCACGTTAAACTTCCTTTTCTCGCCGGCCGTCCGCGCTGGCGCGTTCGCCCATGAATCTGCACATCAAAACAGCAACAGGAGAGCGGGATGAGTTACGTGTTTCCTCCGGCGCCGGCCGCAGCGGTCCCCGTCGATGGTTCGAATGAGCAGTTTCCGGTGCGCCGGATCTACTGCGTCGGCCGCAACTACGAAGCCCACGCGCGCGAAATGGGCCACGATCCGGATCGCGAGCCGCCGTTTTTCTTCAGCAAGCCCGCGGATGCCGTGCTGTACGTCGCGCCGGGTTCCACGGGCGAATTCCCATATCCGTCGCAGACGAAGAACCTGCACTTCGAGATGGAGCTCGTCGCGGCGATCGGCAAGCAGGGCAAGAACATTCCCGCCGATAAGGCGCTCGATTACGTCTACGGGTACGCGCTCGGCCTCGACATGACGCGCCGCGACCTGCAAGCCGAAGCGAAGAAGCTCGGCCGCCCGTGGGACACGGCGAAAGGATTCGACCGTTCCGCGCCGATCGGCCCGATCCATCCGGTGTCGAAGGTCGGGCATCTGCAAAAGAGCGCGATCTGGCTGAGCGTCAACGGCGAGGAAAAGCAGCGTTCCGACATCTCGCAACTGATCTGGTCGGTGGGTGAAACCGTCGCGTATCTGTCGACGCTCTTCGAGCTCTTTCCCGGTGATCTCATTTTCACCGGCACGCCCGAAGGCGTCGGCGCGGTCGTGAAGGGCGATCTGCTGAAGGGCGGCGTCGACGGCATCGGTGAATTCGCCGTGCGCGTGGTCTGAGCTCATGAACATGAAGCTCTATAGCTATTTCCGCAGCTCGGCGGCGTACCGCGTGCGCATCGCGCTGAATCTGAAGGGGCTCGATTACGACTACGTCGGCGTGCATCTGCTGCGCGACGGCGGGCAGCAACTCAAGCCCGAGTATCGGGCGGTGAATCCGGACGGCATCGTGCCGGCTCTCGTCGATGGCGACGACGTGCTGACGCAGTCCCTCGCGATCATCGAGTATCTCGACGAAACGCATCCCGAGCCGCCGCTTCTGCCGAAAAGCCCGTCCGATCGCGCGTTCGTGCGCTCCGTCGCGCTGCAGGTCGCATGCGAAATCCATCCGCTCGACAACCTGCGCGTGCTCAAGTACCTGAAGCATCAGGTCAAGGTGCCGGACGAAGCAAAAGACGCGTGGTATCGGCATTGGGTCGAGGCCGGGTTCGAATCGCTCGAAAAACGGCTTGCCACGGACAGGCGCGTCGGTGCGCTGACCTTCGGCGACACACCGACGGTCGCCGATCTGTGCATCGTGCCGCAGGTGTTCAACGCGCGGCGCTTCGGCATCGACGTGACGCCGTATCCGACGATCGCGCGTATCGCGGATCACGCCTGCACGCTCGACGCCTTTGCACGGGCCGCTCCGGCGCAGCAGCCGGACGCCGAATGACGGCGGCTGTTCCCACAGGAGCGCTGTCGAGCTATTTGTCGGGTGCCGGGTTGGGGGCGAGCCTGATCGTCGCGATCGGGGCGCAGAATGCGTTCGTGTTGCGGCAAGGGTTGAAGCGCCGCCACGTGAGTATCGTCGTGTCGATCTGCGCGTTCATCGACGTGCTGTTGATTGCCCTCGGCGTTGGCGGAATGGGCGCGCTCATCGCGCGTGCGCCCTTTCTGCTCGACGTGATTCGCTGGGCAGGCGCGATCTTCGTGTTTCTGTATGGCTTGCGCGCGTTTCTCGCGGCGTGGCGGGGACCGGGGCATCTGAACGCGTCAGACGGCGACTCGCAGACGGCGATCGGCGCGGCGTCCACGGTGCTCGCGCTGTCGCTGCTCAATCCGCACGTCTATCTCGATACCGTCGTGCTGCTCGGCGGCATCGGGGCGCAGCGTGGCTGGCCGGGCAACGCGTGGTTCGCGGCGGGCGCAATGTGCGCGTCGGTGATCTGGTTCACGGCGCTCGGCTACGGCGCGCGTCTGCTGGAGCCGTGGTTCGAGAAGGACGTATCGTGGCGCGTGCTCGATGTGATCGTCGGCTGCGTGATGTGGTGGATCGCGGCTTCCCTGATACTTGCGCGATGAAAAAAGGGCGCCCACGTGGACGCCCTTTCCAGGTTCAACCGAGCAAGGCGTCGGCGAATTCTTCCGCGCTGAACGGCTGCAAATCCTCGACTTTCTCGCCCACGCCGATGAAGTACACCGGAACAGGCCGCTGACGCGCGATCGCGGCGAGAATGCCGCCTTTCGCGGTGCCGTCGAGCTTCGTCACGACGAGGCCGGTCAGACCCAGCGCATCGTCGAACGCCTTCACCTGCGCGAGTGCGTTCTGGCCCGTGTTCGCGTCGATCACGAGCAGCACTTCGTGCGGCGCGTCCGGCATCGCCTTCGCGATCACACGTCGCACCTTGCGCAGTTCTTCCATCAGATGCAGTTGCGTCGGCAGACGGCCGGCGGTGTCGGCCATCATCACGTCGATCTTGCGCGCACGCGCCGCGCCGACTGCGTCATAAATGACGGCGGCCGCGTCGCCGCTTTCCTGCGCGATCACCGTCACGTTGTTGCGTTCGCCCCAGACCGTCAGTTGCTCGCGCGCGGCGGCGCGGAACGTATCGCCCGCGGCGAGCAGCACCGACTGATTGAAGCGCTGCAGATGCTTCGCCAGCTTGCCGATGCTGGTTGTCTTGCCGACGCCGTTCACGCCCGCGATCATCATCACGAGCGGTTGCGCGCGTCCGAGCATCAACGATTTTTCGAGCGGGCGCAGCAGGTCGATCAGCAATTCGCGCAGCGCAGCCTTCACTTGCGACGCGTCGGTCAGACGCTCCGCGCGCACTTTCTCACGCAGCGATTCGAGCAGGAACTCGGTCGCGTCGACGCCGGCGTCGGACATCAGCAGAGCGGTTTCGAGTTCTTCGTACAGGTCTTCGTCGATCTTCGCGCTGACGAAAATGCCGGTGAGGTTCGAGCTCGTCTTGGAAAGACCGTGACGCAGACGCGAGATCCACGATTTTTTAGCGACCGGATCGGGCTCGGGCGGCGGCACGATTTCCTCGCTCGCCTGATCCGTTTCCGGAACGCGCGCCCATTGCGACTCGGTGCGGCCTTGCCAGTATTCCTTTGAGTGGTCCGTCTCAGGCTCGACGGGCGATGCGGGAACGACGGGAGCCGACGGTTCCGCGGGCGCTTCAGGCTGCGCTACTTCCGACGACGGCGCTTCGGCCGGAAGCGCCTGCCGCTCGAGCTCGGCGTCGGATATTTCTTCGTCCTCGGCCGCCTCGACGGATTCTTCCTGAGGACCGTCGAGCGGCGCGTCAGCCGACTTTTTGAATTTCTTGAAGAAGCTGAACATGGATTTTGGCGATGATGCGCGCGTGAACCGATGGCCTCGTGCGCGCTTTCGAGTCGCTGCGCGCGAGGCCCGCGCGATGGGATAGTAGCCGCGTATTTTATCAGGCGCCGCGGTGCGCGCCCGTGCGGCTCCCGGCATGGCGTGCGCGTGTGGTAACGTTGGCTTTCATTGCCCGCGCCGGCTGATCTTCAGGCAAAAAATGCCCGGCGAGCACGACTCCGACAACTCTTTTATGCCCCGCTTGTCCGCTACCCGATCCGCCTTGCCCAGCCATACGCCGTCGCGCGGAGGCAAACCGCACACGATCCGCATCATCGGCGGTGACTGGAAGCGCACGCCGCTGCCCGTCCTCGATCTCGACGGCCTCAGGCCCACGCCGGATCGCGTGCGCGAGACGCTTTTCAACTGGCTCGGCCAGGATCTGAACGGGCAGAATTGTCTCGATATGTTCGCGGGCAGCGGCGCGCTCGGTTTCGAGGCGGCGTCGCGCGGCGCGGCGCGCGTGCTGATGGTCGAAAGAAGCGGGAAAGCGGCCGCGCAGATCCGGGCGAATCAGGCGAAGCTCGGCGCGCGCAATATCGAGATTGCGGAAGCGGATGCTTTGCGGCTCGCCGCCAGCCTCGCGCACGGCTCGTTCGACGTGATCTTTCTAGACCCGCCGTTCGGCGATCAGGCGATGCTCTTGCGCGCGCTGGAACTGGCGGCGCCGCTCGTCGCGCCGGATGGGGCGATCTACGTCGAATGCGGCGATCCGCTGGACCTGACCGGCATCGATGCGCTCGCCGGCTGGAACATCGTACGTGAAGGCAAGGCGGGCGCGGTCCGCTATCATTTGCTGCGCCGCGAAAATGAGGAATAATGCGCGTTCCCGATTTTGGGCCATCCAAAGTCTCGGGAAATCAGGGAGAGTTGGTCGTCGCAGCCACGCGGCCCAATGTAAATAGAAGAGGAGAAGCTCATGGTTGTGGCCGTGTATCCGGGTACGTTCGACCCGCTCACTCGCGGGCATGAAGACATCGTCCGGCGCGCATCGAGCATTTTTGATCAGCTCGTCGTAGGCGTCGCGCACAGCCAGGCGAAGAAGCCGTTTTTCTCGCTGCAGGAAAGGCTGGATATCGCGCACGAGGTCCTCGGGCATTACCCGAACGTGCAGGTGAGCAGTTTCACCGGGCTGCTGAAAGATTTCGTGCGCAAGAACAACGCGCGCGTGATCGTGCGCGGACTGCGCGCCGTGTCCGATTTCGAGTACGAGTTCCAGATGGCCGGTATGAATCGCTATCTGCTGCCCGATGTCGAGACAATGTTCATGACGCCATCGGATCAGTATCAGTTCATCTCCGGCACCATCGTGCGCGAGATTGCGCAACTCGGCGGCGACGTGAGCAAGTTCGTGTTCCCGTCGGTGGAAAAGCGGCTGATCGACAAAGTCGGTATTCTGTCGCAGAAGGATCCCGCGGCGCCGTGAGCGCCGGGCCCGCGCGTTTCGTCACTATTGGCGGACACTGCGCGCGGGCGTCATGCCGGATTCGAAACCGGCGCAAGAGAGTGAAGCATGTCTTTGATCATTACCGACGAGTGCATCAACTGCGACGTTTGCGAGCCCGAGTGCCCGAACGACGCCATTTCGATGGGTCCCGACATCTACGTGATCGACCCGAACAAATGCACGGAATGCGTCGGCCATTTCGACGAGCCGCAATGCCAGCAGGTGTGCCCCGTGGAATGCATTCCGCGCGACCCGGCGCACGTCGAGACGCCTGAGCAGTTGATGGCCAAGTACCACGCGCTCATGGCGGCGAAGGGCCGATAAGCCCTTCGCGTCTTACCCGATCAGCCCGCTCAGCGCGGCGATGAGCGCATCGCATTCGGCGGGCGTGCCGATCGAGATGCGAAGATGCTGATCGATACGCGGCAGCTTGAAGTGGCGCACGAAAATCTCTTTCGCCTTGAGCGCGGCGGCGAGCGCCGCGGCATCGTGCGCGGGATGTTTCGCGAACAGGAAGTTGGCGGCGGACGGCACCACGTCGAAGCCGAGCGTCCGCAGTTGCGCGGTCAACGTCTCACGGCTCGCAATGATCTTCGCGCAGCTTTCTTCGAACCACGCCTGATCCTCGTACGATGCGAGCGCTGCGACCTGCGCGAGGCGATCGAGCGGATATGAGTTGAAGCTGTCCTTCACGCGCGTGAGCGCTTCTATGAGCGCCGGATCGCCGAACGCGAAACCGACGCGCATGCCCGCCAGCGAACGCGCCTTCGACGTCGTCTGCACGACGAGCAGGTTCGGATAGGCGTCGATCAGATTTACCGCCGATTCCGCGCCGAAATCGACATACGCTTCGTCGATGATGACGGGCGCGTCCGGGTTCGCCTTCAGCAAGACTTCGATTTCCGAAAGCGGCAGCGCGCGACCCGTCGGCGCATTCGGATTCGGTAGCAGCACGCCGCCGCGCGGCGCGCGGTAATCATCGACATCGATTGCGAAATCCGCGTTCAAGGGCACGGTCTCGTACGCGACGCCGTAAAGCTGCGCGTAGACGGGATAGAAGCTGTACGTGATGTCCGGGAAGGCGATCGGCTTGTCGTGCTTCAGCAGCGCCTGGAACGCGTGCGCGAGCACTTCATCGGAACCGTTGCCGGCGAACACCTGCTCGATGCGCAGCCCATGATGCTTCGCGACGGCTTCACGCAGCGCACGCGCGGTCGGATCGGGATACTTGCGCAGCGACGCGCCATCCTCGCCGAGCTCGCGACGAATCGCTTCGATGACACGCGGCGAAGGCGGGTACGGGTTTTCGTTCGTGTTGAGCTTGACGGGATGGGCCAGCGCAGGTTGCTCGCCCGGCACATACGGCGTCAGACGATGGACGATATCGCTCCAGAAACGGCTCAAGGTCGGCTCCAATCAAGAGTTGCGGTGGAGGTTCATCATCGCACGCTCGGTTTCGCCGGCGACGATGAAGGGCATCACGGCGAGTGCGCGCTCGATCGACTGATCGATCACGTCCTGTTCTTCACGGCGCGGCGGCTTGAGCACGAAGTTCGCGACATCGGGTTTCGCGCCCGCGCGCGCGCCTTCGGGAATCAGATCGCGCGGATGTCCGATACCGATGCGCAGCCGCCAGTATTGCTGCGACGACAGATGCGCGGAAATATCCTTGAGTCCGTTATGTCCGCCGCTGCCGCCGCCGAGTTTCATCTTGACGGTGCCGGGCGGAAGATCGAGTTCGTCGTGCGCGACGAGAATCTCATCGGGAAGAATTTTGAAGAACTGCGCCACCGCGACGACCGATTGCCCCGAGCGGTTCATGAAGGTCTGCGGTTCGAGCAAATGCACTTCATGGCCGTGCAGACGTCCCTTGCCGTAGAAACCGTGAAAGCGGCGTTCGTCGCGCAGCGTCGCGCCGGCATCGCGTGCGAACTGGTCGACGAACCAGAAGCCCGCGTTATGCCGCGTCGCGGTGTATTCGGCGCCCGGATTACCCAGGCCGACGATCAGCTTGATCATGTCGAATCATGTAGAACGAAAAAAAACCCGCCGGGGCTTGCGCGCCGGCGGGTCACGTCGACCGTTCTTGCGAACGGATCGAGAGGATAGCGGTGTTCCGCGTGCTTACTCGGCCGCCGGCTTTTCGCCTTCAGCAGCTTCGCTAGTCCCTTCCGACACGACAGCGGCCGGAACGGTAGCCGAGGCCACCACCGGGTTTTCCGCTTCGACGGAAACCGTCAGGCTCACGCCCTTCGGCAGCGGAATGTCCTTCGCGTGCATCGTCTGACCGGCTTCGATCTTTGCCAGATCGATTTCCAGGAACTCAGGCAGGTCTGCCGGCAGGCATTCCACTTCCAGTTCCGTCACGACGTGCGAAATCACCGCGCCCGCCAGCTTCACGGCCGGGTTGGTTTCCTGGTTCATGAAGTGCAGCGGCACCTTGGTGTGCAGCTTCTTCTTCGCGTCGACGCGCTGGAAGTCCACGTGCAGCACGAGCTGCTTGAACGGGTGGTATTGCACGTCGCGCAGCAGAACCTGTTGCGACTTGCCGGCCACTTCCAGGTCGAGAATCGACGAATGGAAAACTTCTTTCTTCAGGGCGTGCCACAGGGCGTTGTGATCGAGTTCGACCAGTTGAACGTCCGTTTCACCACCGTACACGATACCCGGGGTCTTGCCCGAGTTGCGCAGGCGGCGGCTCGCACCCGTACCTTGCTTGCTACGCTCGAAAGCGACGACTTTCATGTTTCACTCCTATATCTGCCCGCGACCAGGCAGGGAAACCGGGATCATCGAAAAGGTGTGATCCCAAAACAAGCGACGCGAACCTTCGTTCGTTCGCGCCGATCATGCAAAAACGCGAAGCGTGTGCCTCGCGTTTCTTGCTCAATTCTGATTAACCTTCGGCGAAAAGCGACATCACCGAGTCGCCGCGCCGGATTCGGGAGAACGTCTCCGCGAGCAGACCCGCGCTCGACAGCAGACGGATCTTCTGGCACGCGAGCGACTCGGACGACAACGGAATGGTGTCCGTGACGACCAGTTCGTCCAGCTGCGACGCCGCGATGCGTTCGCCCGCGCCACCCGACAGCACCGGGTGCGTGGCATACGCGAAGACCTGCTTCGCGCCGCGGTCCTTCAGCACTTGCGCGGCCTTGCACAGCGTGCCGGCGGTATCGACCATGTCGTCCATGATCACGCAGGTGCGTCCTTCCACTTCACCGATGATGTTCATCACCTCGGCGACATTCGCCTTGGGACGGCGCTTGTCGATGATGGCGAGGTCGGTGTTCAACTGCTTGGCGAGCGCACGCGCGCGCACCACACCGCCGACGTCCGGCGACACGACCAGCAGATGATCATGGTTCTGCTTGCGCAGATCGCCAAGAAGGACGGGAGTCGCGTAAATGTTGTCGACGGGGATGTCGAAGAAGCCTTGAATCTGGTCGGCGTGAAGGTCCATGGTGATCACGCGATCGACGCCGGCAATTTCCAGCATGTTCGCGACGACCTTCGCCGAGATGGCCACTCGCGCGGAACGCGGACGGCGGTCCTGGCGCGCATAGCCGAAGTAGGGGATGGCTGCGGTGATCCGGCCAGCGGACGCGCGTTTGAGCGCATCGACCATGATCATCAGTTCCATCAGATTGTCGTTCGTGGGAGCGCAGGTGGACTGCAGAACGAATACGTCTTTGCCCCGAACGTTTTCCTGAATCTCGACCATGATCTCGCCGTCCGAGAAGCGGCTGACCATCGCTTTGCCGAGAGGAATTCCAAGAATTTTGACGACTTCCTGAGCAAGCGCGGGATTTGCGTTGCCAGTAAAAACCATCAGGCCGTCACTGCTCATCGTGCACCTGTCTGCGGCTGGAGGCGAGAGGAAAAACGCGAGAAAAAGAATGGCAGGGGAGGAAGGACTCGAACCCTCGCATGCCGGAATCAAAATCCGGTGCCTTGACCAACTTGGCGACTCCCCTACACTAACTTTGAGTCTTGCCGGAAAGTGTAGGACATACCCGACAAAACAAAACCTATGACGCGAAAGCGAAGAGAGGATGAGAATCCAGACTCGCTGTTACCACGCTCCTCCAGCTCGCCGGCAGTTTGGCTTGCGCCATTTCTGCTTCGGCTCGGCTTCGGAAAGCGGCAAACACGCTTGCTCCGGATCCAGTCATTCGCGCCGGTGCGAGATTGGCAAACCACTCGAGCACCTGCGCAACTTCCGCGTACTTTCCCGCAACTACAGCTTGCATGTCATTTCGACCGAAGCTGTCGGGCCAGTTTGTGTCTGACCTTTGCTCTGCAAGAAAGTCCATCATTTTGGCGACTTTCGTATCCCTTGTCAAGGCCTTTTCCGAAAAAATCGCCGCGGTCGGGACGTGAACATCGGGTGTGACTACCAGGAAGAAGCGTTTCGGCAGATCGACTGCCTGGAGCGCCTCACCTACACCTTCCGCAAACGCATTCTGCCCGAAGACAAAAAACGGCACGTCCGCGCCGAGTTGCAGGCCGAGATTCTGCAGAATCTCACGCGAAAGATCAACACCCCAGAGACGATTCAACGCAAAAAGAGTGGTCGCCGCGTCGGAACTGCCTCCACCGAGGCCCGCGCCCATCGGCAGACGCTTGTCGATCTCGATCTCCACGCCGAACTTCGTGCCCGTGTGCTGCTGAAGCAGGCGCGCCGCCCGCACGACGAGATCGTCGGCCTCGGGCACGCCGGGCACATCGGTCTTGCGCGTGATCGCGCCGTCGTCGCGTCGCTTGAAATGCAGGCGGTCGCCCCAGTCGAGTAACTGGAAGACGGTTTGCAGCAAGTGATAGCCATCCGGTCGGCGGCCCGTGATGTGCAGGAAAAGGTTCAGCTTCGCGGGCGCGAGGCAGTCACGGAGCGAATCGTTCGATGAGGACATGCGTGTTGCAACGACGAAGTTATTGATCGAGCACGAGCTTGATGTCGAGCGGCGGTTCATTGCGTGAGAGATTCACGCGCTTCACGCCTGCCGCGGGCGCATCGGCGTAGGCCAGATAGTCGATCGTCCATCCGTCCTGCTTGATTTCCTTCGGACGACCGTTGTTCGCTTCCGGATCGAGCGTCGTCTGCGCGCGCGAGGTTGGCGCGGCCGACGGCTGCAGCCAGTAGCGCAGACCTTCGACCGGCAGCGCGAAACCAAGCGTGTTCTGCATCAGCAGCGACACGTTGTCGGCGCTCACCGGCTGCCGATTGGGCAATTCGAGCGTGGCGAGCGAAGGCGAGGACGTCACGATCGCCATCGTCTGGCCGAGCGGATTGCGCAACTGCAGCGTGACCGTATCGCCCGTTTCCTGCCAGTCGAAATTGCCGTATGCGTTGCGCTGGGTGCCGTTCTGATCGTTGTACTGCACGGCGAAGCGTCCGTGATATTCACGGCTCGTCTGCGTCGCGAGCGAAGTGGATGCGTTCGTTGTCGTAGGAACGCGCGGCTGGAGAGCGCAACCGGACAGCACCAGTGCGGCGGCTGCCGCGATGCCGAGGCCTCCGCGTCGAAGCGAAGCGCCGGCGAGAAAATCGAATGCCATCAAAGGTCGTTTACCTGGAGTCGTTTTAGCGTTTTGACGAGCGTATCGTTGTCAGGTTCGAGCTTTTGCGCCTGCCGCCATGTCGCACGCGCCTGATCCTGCTGCCCGGATTTCCACTGTACTTCGCCGAGATGCGCGCCGATTTCGGCGTTCGGCTGCAGGTTGTAGGCGTTCTTGAGAATCTTCTCCGCTTCGGCCGCGTTGCCCTGGCGGAAACGCGCCCAGCCGAGGCTGTCCATGATGAACGCATCGTTCGGTGCCAGCGAAACCGCCTTCTCGATCAGCTTCACCGCTTCGTCGAGCCGCTGATTGCGATCGACGAGCGAATAGCCGAGCGCGTTGTACGCCTGCGGATTATTCGGCTGCGTGCGCATCAGCGTGCGCAACTGCGTTTCCATGACGTCGTAATGGCCGTTCTTTTCGGCGGCCATCGCGTAGTCGTAAACGAGGTCGGGATCGTCGGGGAACGCGGCCACTGCCTTCGCGAGACTTTCCTCTGCTTCCTTGTAGCGATGCGCCTCGAAAAGAATGGCCGAGTCGGTGCGCGCGAGCAGCGCGAGATCGCGCGGATCGGAGCTTTGCAGGCTGCCGAGCAGCGCACGCGCGTCGTCTACCTTGCCTTGCTTCGCGAGCAGTTGCGCGCGCGTGATCTGCGCGGGCAAATATTGCTGGCTGGTGCGCGGGATCTTGTCGAGCCACTGGCTCGCGGCGGCGTCGTCCTTCTGCTCGAGGGCCAGTTGCGCGAGATAGATGTACGCCTGGCCGGGGTCCGCGCCCGGCGTGCTTTCCGCCGTCTTCGCGTAGAGGTTCAGGAAGTCCTGCGCCTTGTCGAACTGTTTCTTCTGAATGTTGATGAGCGCAAGCGCCATCAGCGGCGTCAGGTCCTTCGAGTCGTTCTTGCGCATGATCTCGAACTGCTTCTGCGCGTCGTCGAGCCTGTCGGACGACAGGTATAACTGCGCAAGCGCGAGCCGTGCATCATGCGATTTCGGATTCTTGTCGAGATACTTCTCGAACGAAGCGATGCCTTCCTTGCGTTCTTCCGGACCCATGCGCGCGAGCGTCAGCGCGGCGGGCAGATAGTCCGGCTTGAGTTGCAAGGCTTTTTCGAGCGATGCCTTCGCGCCGGGTTGATCGTTGGCGACCAATTGCTGGCGCGCGAGCGCAAGTTGCGCTTCAGGCCGGCCCTGATCGTTTTGCGTCAGATCTTTGAGCACGTTCAGCCCGCCGATGCGATTCGGCCCGCGCGCGAGCAAGCTCTGCAATGAAAGGATGGCTTCGCCGCGCTGCTCCGGCGAAACCTTCGCGAGTTCGCGTTCGAGCGTCGGCTTCGCGTCTTCCGGCTTGCCGCTCACGATCAGAAGCGATGCGCTCAACTGCGCCGCGCGATCCGAATGCGGCGCGAACTGCTGCCAGAGTTGCGCCGACGTCAGCGCGTCGTTCGGGCTTTGCGCCGCGATCGCGATTTCGGTCGCACGCTGCGCGAAACGCGGATCGTGCGTGTCGCGGGCGAGCGAGAGATAAGTCTGGAATGCGGGCGCGGGCTGGCCGCGCTGCAACGCCACTTCAGCCGCCAGCACCTGAAACACGATCTGGCTGGACATTGCCACGTTCGGCAAATCCTGTGTCTCCGCGCCGCTGACCGGCGCGGTCAGAAGGTCCGCGGCGTTTTGCGCATCGGATTGATCATCGGCGCTCGGAACGGGCGTGGCGTTCGGCTCCTGAGCATGCGCGGGAACGCATGCGAGCGCGGCCATCGCAAGCGCAATGGCGCCGGCGATTCGCGACATTGGCATGGCGAACGAATGCGCCGAGCTGGCCTGACGCTTCGCAAACAGCTTCATGACGAACGAGTTCATGGAAATCCAGACGATGTTTCAGTCGATTGTAACGCGGTGGCTAAAATACCGGCACACTCGCCCCAGCAAGTCTCTCTCCAGAAAAATGCCCGAACTGCCGGAAGTCGAAGTCACCCGCCGGGGAATCGAACCCTACGTCGCCGGTCGTCGCGTCGAGCACGTCGATGTCCGCACGCCCGCGCTGCGCTGGCCCATCCCGCAGCATCTTCCGAAGACGCTCGATCATCTGAAGATCGAGAAGGTCGAGCGGCGCGGCAAGTATCTGTTGTTCGAAACGGCCGAAGGATGGCTGATCGTCCATCTCGGCATGACGGGCACGTTGCGCGTATTGCGTCACGTGCCGAAGCCGCCTGAAGCGGCGAAGCACGATCACGTCGATATCGTGTTCGACGATTTCATTCTCCGTTTCCGCGATCCGCGCCGCTTCGGCGCGATCCTCTGGCATCCGCGCGCGGACGGCGACGTGCTCGATCATCCGCTGCTCGCGACGCTCGGCGTGGAGCCGTTCTCGCCGGAATTCTCCGGCACGCTGCTGTTTCGCGAGACGCGCGGGCGCAAGGTGTCGGTGAAGCAGGCGCTGCTTGCGGGCGGGATCGTCGTCGGCGTGGGGAACATTTATGCCTCCGAGAGCCTCTTTCGCGCCGGCATTCGGCCGACGACCGCGGCCGGCCGCATCTCGCTCGTCCGTTACGATCTGCTGGCGGATGCGGTGCGCGTGACGCTCGCCGCCGCGATCGAAAAGGGCGGCAGCACGTTGCGCGATTTCGTCGGCAGCAACGGCGAATCCGGCTACTTTCAGCTCGACTATTTCGTCTATGATCGCGCGGGTTTGCCGTGCCACGTTTGCGGCACGGCGATCAGACAAATCGTCCAGGGACAGCGCTCCACTTACTTCTGCCCGCGCTGCCAACGCTAATTTCCGATGCTCGCTCTCACCGATTTTTCTTCGCGCCTCATCGCGTGGCAACGCATTCATGGCCGCCACGACCTGCCGTGGCAAAACACGCGCGATGCGTATCGCGTCTGGCTCTCGGAGATCATGCTGCAGCAGACGCAGGTTTCGACCGTCATCCCGTACTACGCGCGGTTCCTCGAACGCTTTCCGACGGTGACGGTGCTCGCCGACGCGCCCATCGACGATGTCATGGCGCTCTGGGCCGGGCTCGGCTACTACTCGCGCGCGCGCAATCTGCATCGCTGCGCGCAGGTCGTCGCGCACGAGCACGGCGGCGCGTTTCCGCAGACGGTCGACGCACTCGCGATGCTGCCGGGCATCGGACGCTCGACGGCGGCGGCGATCGCGTCGTTCGCGTTCGGCGCGCGCGCGACGATTCTCGACGGCAACGTGAAGCGCGTGCTCGCGCGCGTGTTCGGCGTCGAGGGGTTTCCAGGCGAAAAACGTGTCGAGAATGCGATGTGGGCGCTTGCCGAATCGCTGCTCCCGGACGCCGTGAACAAGGACGAAGTGACCGCCTACACGCAAGGCCTGATGGACCTCGGTGCGACGTTGTGCGTGCGCGGCAAGCCGGACTGCGCGCGCTGTCCGTTCGCATCGGACTGCGTGGCGAAGGTCGAAGGACGCCAGCGGGAACTGCCTGCGGCACGCCCGAAGAAAGCCGTGCCGACGCGCAAGACGTGGATGCTGATCCTGCAGGACGGCGGATCCGTTCTGTTGCAAAAGCGTCCGTCGATCGGCATCTGGGGCGGACTGTGGAGCTTGCCGGAGGCCGCGGACGAAGCCGCGTTGGCGCAAGTCGCGCGCGATCTCGGCGCCGACGAGCCACTTCAGCGACTCGCGCCGCTCTCTCATGCCTTCACACACTTCAAGCTGGATATCGAGCCGCGGCTCGGCGAAGCGCGTAACGCGCCGCGCGAATTGATGAACACGGAAACGGTCTGGGCGCCGCTCGCGAAGATCGACGCCTACGGCGTTCCAGCACCGGTGCGCAAACTTATCGACGCGCTGAGCGGTCCGCTCATCTAAAGCAGTTGATGGTGCTGCATGTAGTGATGCACCACGTCGATACGCGCGCCGGCGTCCATCAGTTCCATGAGCTTCTGCCGGGCGCGCATCGGGATCGGCAGGATTTCGGCGAGGCGGTTCGATACCCAGGTGGGATCGTCGAATAGAAACGGCTCGACAAACGGCAGGTTCTGCGGCTCGCGCTCCCGGATCGTATCGATGATGCGCTCCAGCACTTCCGCGCACGCGCCGAACTTTGCGAGCGCTTCCACGCCTTGCAGCGGCTGATCGTCGCCAAGTAACTCGGCCGTGCCGACGAGCAGATTGCTCGGCTCCACGCGATGATCCGTCAGCCTGAAGCGCTCGGTGCCCCGGGCCTGAACGAGCAGCAGGCCGAAGGTATCGACATCGCATTCCGAGATCTCGGCAAGGCAACCGATGGTTTCCGGCACCGACGGATCGCCCGGTGACGCGACCTCGTGCCCGCTCTTCAGCAGGCAGACGCCGAACGGCGTTTTCTCGCGCAGACACTCGCGCGCCATGTCCAGATAGCGCGCTTCGAAAATCTTGAGCGGCAGCAGGCCGCCGGGAAACAGCACGGTATGAAGCGGAAACAGCGGCAAGTCAGCCAGAACGGGATTCGAAGACATCGCGCCCCTCCAGGGTGGACCGCCAGCGCGGCGATCGGATTCGCGTGTGAGGCGCGCTGTCACCCAGCCGGGATGGGCGCGTCACGATGCCGCACGATCACGTTTGCCGTCTCGCAAAAGCGCGCGGCAAGCGCCTCCGCGATGAACACCGAGCGATGCTGCCCGCCCGTGCAGCCGATCGCGACGGTGAGGTAGCTGCGGTTGTCGTCGCGAAAACGCGGCAGCCATTTGCCGACGAACCCGCCGATGTCGTCGATCATCTCGCCCACCAGCGGCTGAGCGGAGAGGAAATCGATGATGGGTTTATCGAGGCCCGTGAACGGGCGCAACTCGCGGTCGTAATACGGGTTGGGCAACGTACGCACGTCGAACACGAGATCGGCGTCGAGCGGCACGCCGCGCTTGAAACCGAACGATTCGAACATCAGCGTGAGATCGGCGGCGTCCGTTTCGACGAAGCGCTTCACCCACGCGCGCAGCACGTTCGCGCGCAGATTGCTGGTGTCGATCTGATGCCCGTACTCCGCGAGGCCCGCGACCAGTTCGCGCTCACGCTCGATCGCTTCGGCGAGCGAGTTCAGCACGCCGACATCGGCCTCGCGCATCGGCGGGCCGGACAGCGGGTGACGCCGGCGCGTTTCGGAGAAGCGCTGAATGAGCGATTGTGTGCTCGCGTTGAGGAACAGCACGCGCAGGTCGTAATCGTCCGAGAGCTTACGGATGAAGGCCGGCACGTCGTCGAGCGAGTGGCTCGAGCGGGCGTCGATCGCGACGGCGAGACGTGTCTGGCCTTCCTTCGCCAGATAGTCGGCGAGTTCGGGCAGAAAGCGCGGCGGCAGATTGTCGACGCAATAGTAGCCGCCATCTTCCAGGGCGTTCAGCGCGACGGACTTGCCGGAACCGGAGATGCCGGTGATCAGGATGATACGCATGGGTCTCGAGGGGTTCGCTTTCTCTTAGCTTAGCACCTGTGCCCGATTCGTTTCGGCACGCGCGACGTTCCCTGACGCGCTCAGATCAGCTTGCCGGGAAACTGGCTGTCGGGATCCTGCATCGCAAGGCGCTGGCGGTCCATGAAGTCGCGCAAGGTATCGATGCCGCGCAGTTGCAGGATCGTATTGCGCACCGCCGCTTCGACCAGCACGGCGAGGTTGCGGCCCGCCGCGACCTGAATCGTCACCTTGCTGATTGGCAGGCCGAGCACATCGACGGTCTGGCTTTCGAGCGGCAGGCGCTGGAATTCGCCATCCGGCCGGCGCACGAGCTGCACGATCAACTTGAGTTTCATCTTCCGGCGCACGGCGGTTTCACCGAAAATCGTCTTGATGTCGAGAAGGCCCAACCCGCGCACTTCGAGCAAATTTTGCAGCAAAGGCGGGCACCGGCCTTCGACAAAATCCGGGCCGAGACGCACGAAATCGACGGCGTCATCCGCCACGAGGCCATGGCCGCGGCTGATGAGTTCCAGCCCGAGCTCGCTCTTGCCGAGACCGGAGTCGCCGGTGAGCAGCACGCCCATGCCCAGGATGTCGATGAACACGCCGTGGAGCGTCGCGCGCGGCGCGAGGATGCGCGACATGTACGCGCGCAGGCTGTCGATCACGGCCGCCGCGGACATGCGCGTCGTGAAAAGCGGCGTCGACGAGCGCGTACAGCGCAGAACGAGTTCCGGCGGCGCGCCCACTTCGCCTGCAACGACCAGAAACGGCGGCTCGAGCGCGATGAGTTCCGCCATGTGACGGGAACGGTCCTCGTCCGACTGACGCTGGTAGTAGTTGATCTCGGCGTCGCCGAGCACCTGGATACGGTTCGGGTGAATCAGGTTCAGGTGGCCGACGAGGTCGGCGCTCGACGTCGCGTTTGCGACCGTCTCGCTCGAAAAGCCGCGTTCCCAGCCTTCGTGCCCGGTGAGCCAACTGAGCTTCAGAGCGGCGGCGTTGTCGTCGAAAATGCTTTGGGCGTTGATGCTGGACGTATCCATGAGACCGGAACTCCGTTGGAAGCCGGAAGCAGCCTTCGCGTCACGACGAAGCGGGTCGCTTCGGTACGTCGCATGGCGCTGCGTTTGACCGATTGTGCCGCAGAAGCTTCACGTAAGCGAGGCGCGCCCGGCGCGAAAGCAGCACGGACGCGCCTCGGCGCGTATCGCTAGGTTCGTGTGGCTGTTACGGTTGCCATTGCGTGAGCACTTGATAAAGCGCCTCACGATTTTCTTCCTTGTGCAGGCGCTCGCGCGCCTCGCTGTCAGAGAGCAGTTGGGCGATCTCCGAGAGAATTTCAAGATGCTGCTGCGTTGCCTGCTCGGGCACGAGCAGGAAGATGAGCAGCGAGACCGGCTGGCCGTCAGGCGATTCGAACGCGACAGGTTCGGCGAGGCGCACGAAGGCGGCAAGCGGCTGCTTCAGCCCCTTGATGCGGCCGTGCGGAATGGCGACACCTTCGCCCAGGCCAGTCGAGCCGAGACGCTCACGCGCGAAGAGATTGTCGGTGACGGTGCTGCGGGCGATGCCGTTCTGGTTCTCGAAAATCAGGCCCGCTTGCTCGAATACGCGTTTCTTGCTGGTAACGGACAGTCCGAGAACCACGTTCTCGATGGGAAGAAATTTGGCTAAACGATTCATGTTGGCAGGCTGATGCGTGGCCTGATAGCTCCTCATCGTGGCCGCTGTCTGAAAGCGCTCACGGCGATGGTGATACGGAAAGTGCGCTGGCGGCGTTCCCTGCAGCGTGCCTGTCGTGCGACCCCGAAAATTACCGGATCATTATAGAACAGGGCACAGCCCGATGGTGCGCCGCGCAATGGCACCGTTTTGCGATCCAATGTGCAGCACAAAGCCCTGAAAATCAATGGCTTGTCGCACTACAGGGCGAAAATCCAACAAAAAAGCCGCCAGTCGGAGGCGGCTTCGGTTCGGATGCATGCGCGCATCGATCTGGTTCGGATACTTGAGGTTTTCCTCGAATCTCGCCCGCCATCCTGTGGTGGCGGGGCTCGCTGTCATCCGTCGATCGATCGGCGAGCGTGCGTACGGTGCGTTCAGGGCGACGGCGCTTCCACTTCGTGCGGCTCGCCACGGTACTTCACCGATTCATGGGCGTGGCCCTGAATCTTGTCCTTGTGCCTGATGACCTGCCGGTCCAGCTTGTCCACCATCAGATCGATGGCGGCGTACATATCAGCGTCACAACTCTCGATAAAAATGTCCTTGCCCTTCAGATGCAGGTTGATTTCCGCCTTCTGCCTCTTTTCCTTTTCCCTATGATTGTCGACCGAGAGGACAACGTTGCCGTCGATCACTTGATCGAAATGACGGAGCACCCTGTCCAGTTTCGTGATCACATACTCGCGCAACGCAGGCGTCAATTCGAGGTGGTGTCCACTGATCTTCAGATTCATAGTTGCTCTCCAAGCTAAAGGCCGTGAGATCACGTCGGCTCGTCCGATACCGGTCGGCAATGCGTCCCGTCAGCGCGTCATTCTGGCGCGACTGAAATACGGGCCGCATTGGCCGGCACGTCCGCGCTCTCGCGATGCGGCCGGTAAACGCCCATCACAACACGCGATGGACTACAGAGACGGGTCATAGAGACTTGCGCAGATTCACTGCCGGGATCCTGAGGGCTTCGCGGTACTTGGCTACGGTACGCCGCGCGACCACGAATCCTTGTTCCGCCAGCAGTTCGGCGATGCGGCTGTCTGAAAGAGGAGTTTTAGGGTCTTCCGCTCCTATCAGTTGCTTGATGAGGGCCCGGATCGCCGTTGACGATGCCGCGCCTCCTGTGTCGGTCGAGACGTGCGATCCAAAGAAGTACTTAAATTCAAGCGTCCCGAATGGGGTGAGCATGTACTTGCCTGTGGTCACACGAGAAACCGTCGATTCGTGTAATCCCAGCGTATCAGCAATCTCCCGCAAAACCAAGGGCCGCATGGCGATTTCGCCATGTGCAAAAAAGTTCTTCTGACGCTCCACTATCGCCTGCGCGACGCGCAGAATCGTCTCAAACCTCTGCTGAATATTCTTGATGAGCCAGCGCGCTTCCTGCAACTGCTGGCGCAGCGAGCCGCTTCCCGGATCGCCGCGATTGTTGCGCAGGATGTTCGCGTACAAATGGTTGATCCGCAGCTTCGGCACGATCTCCGGATTCAGCTCTGCCGTCCATCCGCTCGCGGTTTTTCGCACGAGGATGTCCGGCACGACATAGTCCGCTTCGCTTTTGCCGTACGCCGCGCCTGGGAAAGGCTCGAGCGATTTGATCAGCAGATGCGCGTCGCGAAGGGCGTCATCGCTGGCTTTCAGTTGCTTGCGCAGACGCGTGAAGTCGCGCGCGGCAAGCAGTTCGAGATGATTCGTGACGATATCGAGCGCCAGCGTGCGCGTGGGCGACCCGTCGAGCCGCAGCAACTGCAGTTTCAGACATTCCGATGCCGAGCGTCCGCCTACGCCCGGCGGATCGAAGCTTTGCAGCAAGGCGAGCGCCGCGCTCAACTCGTCGAGGTCGACTTCGAGTTCTTCGGGAAGATCGGTCTGCACTTCATCGAGCGATGAGGTCAGGTAACCGTCTTCGTCCAGTGACTCAATCAGAAACGTGACGAGCGCACGATCGCGCTGATTCGCCGCGGTCATGCGCAACTGCGCGCTCAGGTGGTCGCGTAGTGTCGTGGTCGATTCGTGGATTTGCAGCGGCGGGAGATCGTCGTCGTCGGAGGCGTTGTTCGAGCGGCCGTAGTCCTCGAGGTTCCACGAACTGGAATCCTGACTGCTGTCCGAGCCCAGGCCGTTGTACTCGTCGACCCCTTGCGGCTCATTGTTCTCCGAACGTTCGGAATTTGAGGTGCCGGATGATGAGCCGTTGCTCATCATCGAGTCGGACGGCGTGCTCGGCGCCGACGCAGCCGCGATCAGCGAGCCGTCCGCGGCGACGCGAAGCGGGCTCGTGATCCAGTCGTCGTCATTCTCGAGCAGCGGATTCTGAGCGACGGCCATCGCGACTTCCTGCTGCAGTTCGAGCGTCGACAACTGCAGCAGCCGGATCGACTGCTGAAGTTGCGGGGTCAGCGCAAGATGCTGCGAGAGGCGGAGTTGGAGGCTGGCTTTCATGGCAAAGTTTTATTCATTGTAGAGAGTTTGCCACGCGCGCGAAACCTCGCGGGGATTCCAAAAAAGCGCATGCCGCCCAAGAGGGCGGCACGTAAGTTTTGCTGCTTTCGCATGGTGCGGCGCATGATGCGCGCCGCTTTTCCAACGTTGCGTCACATGCGGAAATGCTCGCCGAGATAGACGCGGCGCACGTTTTCATTTTCGATGATCTCGCTGGGCGCGCCTGCCGCGAGTACGCTGCCGTCGCTGATGATGTACGCATGATCGCAGATGCCGAGCGTCTCGCGCACATTGTGGTCCGTGATCAGGACGCCGATGTTGCGCTGCTTCAAAAACTTCACGATCTTCTGAATTTCGAGCACGGCGATCGGATCGACGCCCGCGAACGGTTCGTCGAGCAGAATGAAGCTGGGATTGGTTGCGAGCGCGCGCGCAATCTCGACACGACGGCGCTCGCCGCCCGACAGCGACAGCGCAGGATTCTCGCGCAGGTGCGCGATCTGCAACTCGTCGAGCAAGGCTTCCGCGCGCTGGGTTATGGCGTCATTTGACAGGCGTTTGCCGCGCTCATCGGTTTGCAACTCCAGCACCGCGCGAATGTTCTGCTCGACGGTGAGCTTGCGAAACACCGAGGCTTCCTGCGGCAGATATGACAAGCCCAGGTGCGCGCGTTGGTGGATAGGCAAGAGGCTGATCGAATTGCCGTCGAGGTCGATCTCGCCGGCATCGAGCGGCACGAGGCCGACGATCATATAGAACGACGTCGTCTTTCCCGCGCCGTTCGGACCGAGCAGGCCGACCACTTCGCCGCTCTTGACGTCGAGTGACACGTCCTTCACCACAGTGCGCGACCCGTAACGCTTCTTCAGATTGCGCACGACGAGCGAACTCGACTGGCCTTCCGGCTTGCGGTGGGGCATGGAGGTCGAATTCACTGCTGCGGCTCTCCCTGAATGCTGTTCGACGGCGAAAGCGTGGCGGGCGATCCGTTCAGCGGCGCGGCGCCGCCCGAGCGGGGCGCGAGCATCGCACGCACCCGGCCGCTCGGATTGCCGGGACCTGCCTGGTCCTTGCCCGCACTCGCCGTGTAGAAGTCCTTCTGGCCGTCATAGGTGATCACGCTGCCGCGCACTTCGTCCTGCACTTTCGTCAGGCCTTGCAGGCGGCGCACGACAGCGCGTGTCGTGAGCTTCGTGAAGTCGTTCTTGCCGTCGTAGTCGATGCGCACCGCGTTGCCGTCGATGTACTCGTCGAGGCCGTCACGCTTCTGGCGGAAATAGGCGAGATTGTTGCCGGTCGACGTGCCGGTCGCGTACTGATAACCCTGCGGGTCCTGCGTGACGTCCACGCGGTCGGCCTTGATGATGATCGAGCCTTTGGTCGCGACCACGTGGCCAGTGAAGACGTTCTTCTGGTTGAGGTCGTCGTAGGACATGTTGTCCGCTTCGATGTTGAGCGGCTTGTCGCGGTCGGCCTTTTCGGCGTGCGCGGGCAGCGCGGCCAGCGCAACGGCGATGGCCAGCGCGGCGGCGAGCCCGGCCCGCGCGGCGTGCGCGGTGCGGCACGCGAGCGTTGCGCGCGCATGGCCGCCATCGGGACGAGGGAACCTTTCGTTCATGCAGTCACAATTCGGATGGGAGTGCCGGGGTTACTTGGACGAGCCGCCGTTGATATCCGTGGCGGCGATTGCGCCGCGCACGTTACCGAAGAGCTTCATTACCCGGGTCACGTTGTTGTAGTTCATGCCAGAGGCCGTCATCACGGACGGGCCGCGCTGAAGTCTAACCGGTTTTTCCGTTTCGATGACATCGTCGTTCACCAGCACGCGAAAATGCTGGGAATCAGCCTGCATCTGCGGATCGCCGTAGCCGGCCGCGCGCAGGATGCGCGCGTCGTCATAGAGATCGACGATCGAGACATCGCCATTCACCGTGCCGCGCATGGCCGTCGCCGTGACGGTCGGCTTCATCGGCTGGAACATGCGCATCGCGGGCAGCGTCAGGTCGCTGATTTCGTTGTCTTCGTAATGCACCATCGACTTCGCCGTCAGACGATATTGCGTCGTGCCGGTGGCATCGAGTTCGGAAACGGAAAAGTCGTTGGCGAAGTAGTCGGGCGTGTGGCGCTTCTCCGGCGCAGGCGCCTGCTGTGCAGGAGGCAGCGTGGCTTGCAGCAGCCAGTAAGTGATGCCGGCGAGCGCCGCCATCGCGAGGAGCGGCAGGAGCGAGGCGAGCTTTCCCGGGCGCTGCATGCTTCAGCCTCCGAGCGCCGCGGCGAGCAGTTCGTCGTAGCGATGTTGCGCGCGCAGGATCGCGTCGCAGACTTCGCGCACCGCGCCGTGGCCGCCGCGCGCTTCCGCGACCCAGTGCACGCGCTGGATCACTTCCGGATGCGCGTTCGCGGGCGCGGCCGCGAAGCCACAGCGGCGCATCACCGCGAGGTCGGGCCAGTCGTCGCCCATATAGCCGCATTCGTCGGCCGCGATGCCGGTCGCGGCGAGCAACTCGGCGAGCGCGACGGTTTTATCGGCGACGCCCTGATAGAGATGCGTGATGCCCAGTTCGCGCGCACGCGCCGCGACGATGCCGGATTGCCGGCCCGTGATGATCGCCGTCTGCACGCCGACGGACTGCAGCATCTTCACGCCGTGGCCGTCGAGCGAATTGAACGATTTCATCGCGTCGCCGTCGCCGGTGAAGTAGAGGCTGCCGTCGGTGAAAACGCCGTCGACGTCGAACACCATCAGCTTGAGGCGGTTCGCGCGTTCGGCGGCGGTGGGGGGCTTCTGCGCCATCAGATTACCTTCTTGGAGAAGAGGTCGTGCATGTTCAGTGCGCCGATCAGCGTCGCATCGGCATCCACGACCAGCATCTGATTGATGCGATGGCGCTCCATCAGTTCCACGGCTTCGACCGCGAGATGATCCGGCGCGATCGTGCGCGGATTACGCGTCATGACATCGACGATCTTCAGTGCGCGGAAATCGCCGTCGCGCTGCAGGATGCGGCGCAGATCGCCGTCCGTGAAAATGCCGTGGACATGACGGTTTGCGTCGATGACGGCCGTCATGCCCATGCGCTTGTCGGTGATCTGAAAGAGCGCGTCCGAAACGGTCGCGTCGAGCGAGACCACCGGCACCTGGTCGCCGATGCGCATGACGTCGCGGACGTAGGTGAGCAGGCGCCGCCCGAGCGCGCCGCCCGGATGCGAGCGCGCGAAGTCGTCGGGACCGAAGCCGCGCGCATCGAGCACGGCGACGGCGAGCGCGTCGCCGAGCGCCATCGCGGCGGTCGTGCTGGCCGTGGGCGCGAGATTCATCGGGCACGCTTCCTTTTCGACGCGCGCGTTGAGATGCATGTCCGCCAATTGGGCGAGACTGGATTCGGGCCGACCGGTAATCGCGATCAGCTTCGCCCCGAGGCGCTTGATGAGCGGCAGAATGGCAACAAGTTCCTCGGTTTCGCCCGAGTTGGACAGCGCGATGAAGATGTCGTCGGCGGTGACCATGCCGAGGTCGCCGTGGCTCGCTTCGGCCGGATGCACGAAGAACGCCGGCGTGCCGGTGCTCGCGAGCGTCGCGGCGAATTTGCGCGCGACATGGCCCGACTTGCCGATGCCCGATACGACCACGCGACCGCGACAGCCGAGCAGCGTTTCGACCGCGTTCGTGAAGTTTTCGTCGAGAAGTTCGGAAAGCCCGCGAACGGCCTCTGCTTCGATCTGGATTACGTTGCGAGCCAGCGCCAGTGCCCGGTCGCCATTGATTTTCGCTATCATGCGCGGAGTATAGCAAAGGCGTTTTTCAGCCGCCCCGCCGGGAGCGCGCCGCGCCGCCGCCTATCCGCCCCCGCAAGCCCTGTCGTCAGGGGCCTTTTTAAGATGCCGGAGCGCCGAAGACACGCGCCTCGGAACGCTGACGAACGAGGACGCTAGACGGATGACCTCTCCGCTCGAAATGACGCTGTTGCTGCTGCTCTGCTCCGTGGCAGGCGTCGTCGTATTTCGCTATTTCAACTTGCCGCCGATGCTCGGCTATCTGACGGTCGGCATCATCGTGGGACCGCACGCGGCGGGCATCGCGCCGGATTCGGACCGCGCGCAGCATCTCGCCGAATTCGGCGTTGTCTTCCTGATGTTTTCCATCGGGCTCGAATTCTCCCTTTCCAAGCTGCGCTCGATGCGGCGCATCGTGTTCGGACTCGGCGCGAGTCAGGTCGCGGCGACGATCGCGCTCGCGCTGATCTTCGGCTGGATCGCGAATTTCTGGACCGAGATGTCATGGCAGGCGAGCTTCGCGCTCGGCGGCGCGATGTCCATGTCCTCTACAGCTATCGTCAGCAAGCTGCTCGCGGAGCGGCTCGAACTCGAATCGGAGCACGGCCGCAACATCTTCGGCGTGCTGCTGTTCCAGGATCTCGCGGTCGTGCCGCTGCTCATCATCATCGCGGCGTTCGGCAACGGCAAATCGTCGCAGCTCGCGATGTGGCTCGGCATCGCGGCAGTGAAGATCGTTGTCGCATTGACGGTCCTGCTCTTCATCGGCCAGAAGTTCATGACGCGCTGGTTCGATCTCGTCGCGCGGCGCCGCTCGCAAGAGCTGTTCATGCTGAACCTGCTGCTGGTGACGCTGGGCGCGGCGTTCATCACCGACAAGTTCGGGCTGTCGCTCGCGCTCGGCGCGTTCATCGCGGGGATGTTGATCGCCGAGACGCCGTATCGGCATCAGGTGGAAGAGGACATCAAGCCGTTTCGCGACGTGCTGCTCGGTCTCTTCTTCGTGACTACCGGCATGCTGCTGAATCCACGTGTGATCTGGGAGCATCCGTTTCTCGTGCTCGGCTTTTTCGTCGTGCCGATCCTGCTCAAGGCCGTGATGATCACCGGGCTCGCGCGCGCGTTCGGCGCAACGCCGGGCGTCGCGATGCGCACGGGTCTCGGCCTCGCGCAGGCGGGCGAATTCGGTTTCGTGCTGCTCAACCTGATCCTGGATTCGCATCTGGTCAACCCGATCATCCTGCAAGCGATTCTCTCCGCGATGCTGCTCTCGATGCTCGCCGCGCCGTTCATCATCCAGAACGCGGACCGGATCGTGCTGCGGCTGTCGTCGACGGAATGGATGCTGCAATCGCTGCAGATGACGAAGATCGCAACACAGAGCCTCAAGCAGAGCGGTCACGTGATCATCTGCGGCTACGGCCGCGCGGGGCAAAACCTCGCGCGCATGCTGGAGCAGGAAGGGATTTCCTACGTTGCGCTCGATCTGGACCCGGACCGCGTCGCGGCGGCCGCGGCGGCCGGCGAATCGGTGGTGTTCGGCGACGCCGGGCGGCGCGAGTCGCTACTCGCGGCGGGTCTGCATCGCGCGGCGACCGTCGCGATCACGTATGCGAACACGCCTTCCGCGCTGCGCGTGCTGCACAACATCCACGAGCTCGCGCCGACCTTGCCCGTGATCGTGCGCACAGTCGACGACGCCGATCTCGATAAGCTCACCGCCGCGGGCGCGACGGAAGTGATTCCGGAGATCGTCGAAGGCAGTCTGATGCTCGCGTCGCACACGCTCGTGCTGATGGGTGTGCCGATGCGTCGCGTCGTGCGGCGCGTGGAGGAAATGCGCGATGCGCGCTACAGCCTCCTGCGCGGCTACTTCCACGGCGCCGACGATGTCGATGACGACGATGGCCACGAGCAGGTCCGGCTACAATCCGTACCGATCGACGCGAATTCCGAGGCCGTCGGGCACTCGCTCGACGATCTCGGCCTCGTCGGCAATGGTGTCGAGGTGACCGCGATCCGGCGCCACGGCATCCGGGGCGTCGAACCGGACCCCGAAACCCGGCTGCGCGCGAACGATATCGTCGTGCTGCGCGGCCTGCCCGAAGTGCTCGCGCAAGCCGAGGAACGGCTCTCGCGCAACCGCCGGGCGGCGTAATCTCTTTTGTCACCAAGGCGAACGCGCGGCCTCACGGCGCGGACTCCGGAGAAGTCATGTCCATTACCCCTTCGAGCGCTCAGCTCGACGCCGCGCGTTTCATCAAGGAGCGCGTGCGCACCGTCGAAAACTGGCCGCAGCCCGGCGTGCAGTTCCGCGACATCACAACGATCCTGCAAGACCGCAAGGCGCTGCGCATGCTGATCGACCTGTTCGTGCAGCGCTATATCGACGAGAACGTCAACGTGATCGCCGGCATGGATGCGCGCGGTTTCATCATCGGCCCGATTCTCGCGTACGAGCTGAGCCTGGGCTTCGTGCCGATCCGCAAGAAGGGCAAGCTGCCGTACAAGACGCTGTCGCAGTCGTACGACCTGGAATACGGCAGCGCGACGGTCGAGATTCACGAGGATGCGTGCAAGCCGGGCGATCGAGTGGTGATCGTCGACGATCTCGTCGCGACAGGCGGCACGATGATGGCCGGCAAGATTCTGCTCGAGCGGCTCGGCGCGCAAGTGGTGGAAGCGGCGGCGATCATCGACCTGCCGGATCTCGGCGGCTCGAAGCTGCTGCGCGAGAACGGCGTGCCGCTCTATACCGTATGCGAATTCGGTGGACATTGAGATGCCCAACTTTCTGCTCTTTCTTGCCGCATCGGTCGCGATTACGGTTGCGCCCGGCCCGGACAATCTTCAGGTACTCGCGCGAGGCATTTCCCAAGGGCGCCTCGCGGGCGTCGTCGCCGCGCTCGGCTTCGCATTCGGCGTGATCTTTCATACGACGCTCGCCGCGCTCGGCATCGCGGCGCTGCTGCGTTCGTCGCCCGTCGCGTTTCAGGCGGTGAAGCTCGCCGGCGCGGCGTATCTCGTCTGGATCGGCATCAAGGCATTGCGCAGTCACGGTCTCGCGACCGCGCACACGCGCCCGAGCCAGCCGCTTTCGACCGTGTTCCGCC
Organism: Caballeronia sp. INML2; assembly: GCF_023631365.1. Taxonomy (NCBI): domain Bacteria; kingdom Pseudomonadati; phylum Pseudomonadota; class Betaproteobacteria; order Burkholderiales; family Burkholderiaceae; genus Caballeronia; species Caballeronia sp. INML2. The sequence continues at coordinate 104,148 of NZ_JALQDH010000004.1, forward strand.
AAAGCGTGATCGGCAACATGCTGAACCCGAAAGTCACGCTGTTCTTCATCGTGTTCCTGCCGCAATTCGTCGATCCGCACGGCGCGCAAAGCGTGATGCTCCAGATGTTCGAGCTCGGCGGGCTGTTCATGCTGCAGACGGTCGTCGTGTTTTCGCTCTTCGGCATCGGCGCGGGGATGATCGGCGCGTGGCTGAAGCGCCGTCCGCGCGTCGGCGTGTGGCTCGACCGGCTCGCGGGCGCGACGTTCATCCTGCTGGGCATTCGCGTCGCCTTGCGTTGACCGGAGTGCCCGCATGACGCTGCCTGCCATCATTTCCGCGCGCCGTTTCGATGCTGCCGCGCACGCGCCCTTTTTCATCGGCGACGAGCGTGTCGGCTGGATTCGCCGCACCGACGTCGACGCGCTGCGCAGCTGGCCGGACGTTTTCGAGATCGACGAAGCAGCGGTTCGGCTGAACCCATCGCTCGCCGATGTGAACGCGCGCAGCGCCGCGCTAGGCGCGGTCATCGGCGCGTTATACGCGGAAGGCAGAATCCCCGGCTGGCGCGACGAAACCTACGCGGTCCGCAACGACTTCGACGCGCCGCCGCTCGCGTTCATCGAGCGTGCGGCGTCGCGCTTCTTCGGCACGATGACCTACGCGGTGCATCTGAACGGCATCGTAAAATATCGAGATAAGGCGCCGCAGTTGTGGATCGCGCGCCGCAGCGAGACGAAGGCGACCGATCCCGGCATGCTCGACAACATCGTGGCGGGCGGCATCGGCTGGGGGTTCGAACTGATGCCGACGCTCGTAAAGGAATGCTGGGAAGAAGCAGGCATGAGCGCCGGGCTCGCGCAAACCGCCGAGCGCGGCCGCACGTTCCATGTGCTGCAATCCTTGCCCGAAGGCACGCAGGCCGAGCAGATCTTCGTCTACGACGTTTTCCTTTCGCCCGATTTCGCGCCGCGCAACCAGGACGGCGAGGTCGGCGAGCATCGACTTGCGCGCATCGAAGACGTCGCGCGCTGGATCGAGGAGGGCGAGCTCACTGTCGACGCCAGTCTCGCGACGCTCGATTGCATGCTGCGCCGCCAGTGGATCGGGGAGGACGCCTGCGAAGGCATCGACGCGCTGTTCCATCCGCCGCCGCTCTGAATATCAAGAATCAAACGAACGAGGAAAGGTCATGTCGACCGAACATAGTTTCTACCTGAAGTTGTCGTGCCCCGACCGGCCGGGAATCGTGCATGCCGTGTCGGGATTTCTGTTCAATCTCGGCGCCAATATCCTCGACTCCGCGCAGTTCGGCGACAGCCGCACCGGCGAGTTTTTCATGCGCGTGCATTTTCAGGAGGTCGGCGGCGATCCTGGTCTCGACGCGCTGCGCAAGTCGTTCGCCGATCTCGCCGACGAATTCGGCATGCGCTGGGAACTGCATGACGCTTCGGTGAAGCCGCGCGTCGTCATCATGGTGTCGAAGATCGGCCACTGCCTGAACGATCTCCTGTTCCGCTATCGCACCGGCCAGTTGCAGATCGAGATTCCGGCGATCATCTCGAATCACAAGGATTTTTATCAGCTCGCCGCGAGCTACGACATTCCGTTCCATCATCTGCCGCTGCTGAAGGCGACACCCGATGCGAAGGCCGCGCAGGAAGCGCGCGTGCTGGAAATCGTCGATCAGCACGACACGGATCTCGTCGTGCTCGCGCGTTACATGCAGATTCTGTCGGCGAACATGTGCGAGAAGCTCGCGGGCCGCGCGATCAACATCCATCACTCGTTCCTGCCGAGCTTCAAGGGCGCGAAGCCCTACTATCAGGCGTTCGATCGCGGCGTGAAGCTGATCGGCGCGACCGCGCACTATGTCACGTCCGATCTCGACGAAGGCCCGATCATCGAGCAGGAAGTGGAGCGCGTCGATCACAACATGACGCCGGATCAACTGACGGCGATCGGCCGCGACGTCGAATGCGTGACGCTCGCGCGCGCGGTGAAGTGGCACGCGGAGCATCGCATTCTGCTGAACGGGCACAAGACGGTCGTGTTCCGCTAATCGTTCTTCAGACGCAAAAACGCCCGCGATGTGAACTGCACCCCAAAAGTTGGACAACCGTCCAACGACTTGGGGTGTTTTTTATGAGCAAGCACAGCGCGCAATT